>NZ_JBHZPZ010000010.1:0-152779 GCF_042787345.1 Flavobacterium xylosi
CTGTTCTAAGATCAGCAACAAGTAGTTTTTCAGTAGTTCTTAAATCATACTTTTTTAAACTAGTGGTATCTATTGCAACCGTGATTTGGTCAATCGTACTAATTTGTTCTTTGCTTGAATTGATTTTAAAATCATTCAAGTAAATTAGAACTGCTTTTTTATAAATTCTGGGTATTTGATTTTGTTGATCATAAACCTCGTCATCTTGCTGACATTTTGTTAATAGCAGCGGGATAAAAATTAAAAGCAATATTCTAAAACATTGTACTAAATATTTTTTGTAAGTGGTTTGTGGTTTTTGATTTGTGGTTTTCATGATTTAGCTTTAAAATGAGTCTTTCTTAACTACAGATAACCAAAAGTATAAAAATAAAACCATCAAACATATACCCACTTTTAATGATATTTTATATCAAGATATTCATCATTTTTGCAACCAAAATAATGAATTTATTAGTAATTACGATGTTAGATAAGAAAATGATTGATGATAATTTAATCATTTATATTTGAAAATTTCTAACAGCTGGCCAGCAAGTATTGATGACGCCGAGGCAAGAAAGGACTGGGGATGGAAACATGAGTTTGATTTGGAGAGTATGTCTGTAGATATGCTGACCCATTTGAAATAATAATTACTTCATCAAAAAATGCCGCAAAATTGATGTTTTGCGGCTTTTTTTATTCAAAGCTTTATTCCAATTTTAGTAAACATTTTTTTTAGTTCTTTGAACTCAGCATCAGTTTTGATTTCCAATAAGTCTCTACTCTTCCCATTTTGTAATTCTAAAAAGTATTTTTTTCGACCTAAGAAAATGCGTTCGCTCAATCCCTTTATTTGATTAAGTGGTATTTTCTCCATGGTTGACTTTTTAAAAGTAAATCTGTAGAGAACAATCACAGAAATCATTCCCAAAAATATCCAAATCAACTTTATAAATCCAAAGTTAGAAGTGCTTAAATCAACCAAATTTAAAAGTGAGTTTGCCAAATTTAAAAACAGCAACACTTTAATCAGCAGAACATGCGTTTTGAGTCCATCTCTTATTTCAATAGCTCTATCAGACTCATTATAGGAAATTTTCATAAATAAACACTTGAATTTACGATCGCCTTATTGTTTATAAACATTATTCTCCGGTTTTACATCCGCCATCAATCCACTCGGATCTATGGTGATTTTCTTGATCGTATTTTTAGGTTTTGCAATTGAAAATTCTGTTGTAGGAAATGCCCAAGCCCAATCATTCAAAACTGTTCTCTTTACAGCTGAATTAGGATTTTCTTTTTCAAAACTCATCATTCGCAACGGAATATAAAAACTTTCCATTGTTCCATCATTATATTCAACTAACAAATCAATTGGCATTGGCATTCTGCCTATTCTTTCTAAAGTCACTGTTGTTTGATTTGTATTTTCTTTCACTTCTTTAATTCCGTAATCAATAGTATTTGTGGTTTTTGTCCAATCTGTTAGATACCAATCTAAGTTTGCACCAGAAACTCTTTCCGCGGATCGTTTAATGTCATTTGGCGTAGGATGCTTAAATTGAAAATCTTTGTAATATTTCTTTAAAGTTTTTAAAAGATTTTCTTTACCAATCAAATAAATCAATTGCGTCAAGAAAAGCTCGCCTTTACTGTAGGAAGTTATACTATAAACTCTGTTTTCATCAAAACGGTCAGCATGCGTGGCTTGAGGCAATTCTTTGCCTGAATTTACCATTGAGAAATATCCTTTGTATGCATTGATAAAAGGATTTTCCAGCTTTGTCTCCAAAATTTCATTCGTACCGTAGTCATCTAAAAAAGAGGTGAATCCTTCGTCCATCCAGCCATGTTTTGATTCATTTGAAGCTAACACATGCTGGAACCAAGAGTGCGCTAGTTCATGAGCCGTAACTCCTACCAATCCATCAAAACTTCCTTGACCCAAAATTAAAGTACACATTGCATATTCCATTCCGCCATCGCCTCCTTGAATTACAGAGTATTGCTTGTATGGATAATCTCCCACTGTTTCATTATAAATTTTCATCAACGCCACCGTTTTTGGCTGTAAATTTTTCCAGTTTTCTATAAATTTTGGATTATTCTTGTATAGGAAATGCAAGTCAACGTCATTAGGTCCTTTAACTACATCGTGGATATATTCTTTATCAGCCGCCCAAGTAAAATCATGAACCAGAGGCGCAGTAAAATGCCAGGTCAACGTTTTAGATTTCTTTGGAATACTTACAAGTACTCCAGAGTCTTGATAACCGTGCCCTATTTCATTTTTATTTTGCAAATAGCCAGTACCTCCTAAAATAAAATCTTTGTCAATTGTAATTTTTACGTCAAAGTTAGACCAAACTCCATGAAATTCTCTGGCGATGTAAGGGTCGGCATGCCAACCTTCAAAATCAAATTCGGCCATTTTTGGGTACCATTGCGCCATTGATAATGCAACTCCCTCAGCGTTGTTTCGGCCAGATCGACGGATTTGCACTGGTACTTGACCGTCAAAATCTAAACTAAAAGTGGTTTTTGAATTGGGTAATATTGGCTTTGCCAAAGTCACTTCGAGAATCGTCCCTACTGTTTTTGCATCAGTATTAACTCCGTCTTGTTTGAAATTAGTGATATTCAAAAAACCAATTTCGTTGGGTTTCAAATTTTTGATTCGGCTTTCCTTTACGTCTTTACCATCTAGTTTTATTTTGTTGACCATTCTTGCGTCCGGATCTTTTATCGTCTGGATTCTGGCATCCATTTCGCTTCCGGGTTGGAACGCATTTGGATACAAATGATAAAATACTTTTTTCAAAGTATCATTGGAATTATTGGTATAAACCAATTCCTGTTTTCCTTTGTATTGGTAATTTTTAACGTTCATAGTAACGTCCATTTTATAATCAACGTGTTGTTGCCAATACCCCGTGCTTTGGGCAGATACAGCACAAAAATTAAGCGTGATAAAAGATAGTAAAAAGAGTTTTCTCATCATTTTTGCAATAAAAAATGGAAGAACAGCTGTCCTTCCATTGGATTAGTAAATTTATTATTTTAACTTTTTTTGGATAAAGCATCTGCAAGAATCAATGCATTATATGCATTAATCATTTTTCCTGATTTCGACGTGTCAGCTGCTGATTTTTTATCATTATTTTCGCCTAATTCTACTGACGCTGGCAACGGTGTTCCAGAATCCATAAGGATTTGTTTTACTTGCTTAGCCGATAATTTCGGATAATAAGAACGAACTAATGCCGCAACACCAGCCGCATTTGGCGAAGCCATAGATGTTCCCTGCTCGTATTTATATTTGTTATTGGGAACTGAAGCATAAATTTCCATTCCTGGAGCATATACATCTACATTGATAGTACCGTAATTAGAAAATGGCGCTACTACAGTCGATCCATAAACAATATTTAACGCTCCAATAGTAAGAACATTACTGGCAAACTCTATTTTGTTGTCTTCTGAATCGTTTGGGAAGTTGATATTTTTTTCTAAATCAATATCACTTCCATCGTTTCCTGCTGCATGTACAAACAAAACATCTTTCTTCTCCGCATATTTTATAGCGTCAAAAACCCATCGCTTGTTTGGAGAATAGCTTTTACCAAAACTTCCGTTGATTACTTTCGCACCGTTATCAACGGCATAACGAATCGCTAAAGCAATGTCTTTATCGTATTCATCACCATTAGGAACGGCTCTTACTGCCATAATTTCAACATTGTTTGCAATTCCGTCACCTCCAACATTGTTATTTCTAACCTGAGCAATGATCCCCGCAACGTGAGTTCCGTGCAAAGCTTCTTCTTTATCCGGTCCGTAAACTATATTGTTACCATATTTGGTGTCATTTATATCATCCGGATTATCACCAACTGATTTTCTTCCGTTAAATTCTTTATTTAAATTGTAATTTAATTGGTCGTAAACGTACTTTCTGTATTCTTCGATATCGGCACTGAATTTTGGACCTGACTGCCCAATAACACGAGTCATAATCATTTTGCTTTTATTCAGCTCTTCATTAGTAGTTACAATTGCATTCAATTCTTCAAGCGTGTAATCATCTTTCTTTAAATAGGTTTGAATTGTTTTATTGGTATTCAAAAGAAAATCTACTTGTTGTTTCCCTTCCAATGCTTCTTGATACTTTTTTTCATAATCCGCTTTCGCATTTTTATATGCTACCGATCCGTCATCCGCTTTTTTCAGAATACGGGTCATCTCTAAATTTTCAAATCCTGAATCACCAAGGAAATTCCAACCGTGAATATCATCGACAAATCCGTTTTTGTCATCGTCAATTCCGTTTCCTGGGATTTCTTTGGAATTGGTCCAAATCACTGATTTTAAATCTTCGTGATCAATATCAACTCCTGAATCTACAATTCCCACGATAACTTTTACCCCTTTTTTGTTTTTCAACAATTCAGCATACGCTTTATCAACGCTCATTCCCGGAATGGTATCTTTCACTAAATCTAAATGACTCCAACGTTTTAAATCAGCATCACTAATAGGAGCAACTTTCTTAATAATTACAGGAGAACTTACTGTTATAGGCGCAGTAGTTTTAGAAACTTGTTTTTGAGCGCTACATGCCGCTAATGCAAAAAAAGCAACGGCAGAATAATATATCGGTTTAATCGTGTTCATTTATAAATTTTTAAAATTAAATGTGGGCCTAAATTATATCTTTTTGCAACAGAATATAGATGGATTAACACTCCGTTAAGATTTGACGAATGTAAAAAAATAAATGAAAGCGTTTTACAAATTGGTTAAAATAAAAATGGAAGGACAAATTGCCCTTCCATTTATAAATATTTGAAACTATTATTTAGACATTTTTTCTGCCATCAGTAAAGCATTGTAAGCATTAACTATTTTTCCTGATTTAGATAAAGTAGTAAAAGAACGCGTGTCAGCAGCTTTTCCTCCAACAATCACATCTGTTGTAATTGCTACTCCTGAATCCATCAAAATGTGTTTTACTTGTTGAGCAGATAATTTTGGATAATACGAACGAATTAATGCCGCAACTCCGGCAGCGTTAGGCGCAGCCATAGATGTTCCTTGCAAGTATTTATAAGAATCATTTGGAGTAGTGGCATAAATTTTTACTCCCGGTGCAAAAACGTCAACATTGACTTTTCCAATATTAGAAAATCGTGCAACGACTTTGTTTCCGTATTCAAAGTTTAATGCGCCAATAGTAATTACATTATCAGCAAACTCCGTTACTTTATCATCAGAATCGTTAGGGAAATTATTTTCCGTATCGATATCTTTTGCGTCATTCCCGGCTGCATGAACAATCAACACATCCTTTTTCTCTGCGTATTTGATCGCATCATAAACCCATTGTTTATGTGGTGAAAAGCTTTTTCCAAAACTTCCGTTGATTACTTTAGCACCATTATCAACTGCATAACGAATCCCTAGTGCGATATCTTTATCGTATTCATCTCCGTCTGGCACTGCGCGAACGGTTAAGATTTCAACATTATTTGCTACTCCGTCTCCACCTAATGTGTTATTTCTAGTTTGAGCGACAATCCCGGCAACGTGTGTTCCATGAAGAATTTCATTCTTGTCTGGTCCCATAACATTGTTATTTCCGTATTTTGTGTCTGTTATATCTTCTGGATTATCACCCACAATTTTTCTATAATCGGTTTTTAGGTTGTCTCCTTTTAAAAGCGCATTAAAACCATCCAATTGTTTTTGTACCGCGACTTTCAGGTCTGCAATAGGCAAATTATAAGAAAGCATTTGTTGCATCGCAGCTTTGCTTTTTTGCATTTCTGGCTCTTGTGAAACAATTGCCTTTACCTCATCAATTGTATAAACTGATTTCCCAAAATGTTTTACCAAAGTGGCATCACCTTCATTTAAGGTTGCAATCATTTGTTCCGTACGAGATTTCCCTGTTGTAGCATCAGCAATCTTTTTATCATTTAGCGCTTTTGCAGCTTGATACGTTACTTCGTCAACTAGGTTTTTATTTTTGATGATTCTTTCATATTCCAAATTCTCTTTGGTGATATCTCCAAGGAAATTCCAACCGTGAATGTCATCGATATATCCGTTTTTGTCATCGTCAATTCCGTTTCCTGCGATTTCTTTTTTATTGGTCCAAACCACCGATTTCAAATCTTGATGTTCGATATCTACTCCTGAATCTACAATTCCCACGATAACTTTTACTCCTGTTTTATTTTTCAATAATTCGGTGTAAGCTCTGTCAACGCTCATTCCCGGAATAGTATCTTTTACGATATCTAAATGACTCCAACGTTGCAAGTCGGTTTCATTTATAGGCGCAACTTTTTTAACGTTTAAAGGTGCATTAATGGCAATAAGTCCTGCATTAGAACTGGAAACTTGTTTTGAAGCGCTACATCCTACTAACGCTAAAAAAGCAAAAGCAGAAATGTAAATAGGTTTAATGGTATTCATTGATTATTATATAAAGTTTTGAAATATTTGTCTAAAATAATTTATTTTGTTACAAAATATTTAGGTTTAACACAATTTTAAAGAATCTCATCACACGTAAATCGCTCTTTCAAACGAACTCCTTTTTCTGTTTTCTCTACGGTAATAATTTCGTTGTGGGCATCGTGCTCCAAAAACAAATAGTGATTGTTTTCGGCAGCGGCATTTAGAAATTTTGCTTTTTCTGGCATAGTCAATAACGGTCTGGTGTCATAACCCATCACGTAAGGAATAGGAACGTGCCCGGCTGTTGCCAATAAATCGGCGCAAAAAACAATCGTTTTATCTTTGTATTGAATATGCGGAATCATTTGCTTTTCGGTATGCCCATCGGCAAAGAAAATACCAAAACCCAACTCTGATTTCTCCAAAAAATCGCCTTCGGGTCTTTTGATGAAATTCAGCTGGCCGCTTTCCTGCATCGGCAAAATATTCTCTGACAGAAAGGATGCTTTTTCCCTTGGATTGGGTTTTGTAGCCCATTCCCAATGGCTGTCATTACTCCAGAATTTTGCATTTTTAAATGCCGGTTCGTAACCTGTTTTGTCCTTGTTCCATTGTATGCTTCCACCGCAATGGTCAAAATGCAAATGCGTCATAAAAATATCAGTGATGTCATCGCGATGAAAGCCAAATTTAGTCAAAGATTTATCGATGGAATGCGTTCCCCAAAGCGAATAATAGCCAAAAA
Organism: Flavobacterium xylosi; assembly: GCF_042787345.1. Classification (NCBI taxonomy): domain Bacteria; kingdom Pseudomonadati; phylum Bacteroidota; class Flavobacteriia; order Flavobacteriales; family Flavobacteriaceae; genus Flavobacterium; species Flavobacterium xylosi. Next base: position 7,199 of record NZ_JBHZPZ010000010.1, read on the forward strand.
ATTTCTCAGATTGTTTATTTCCCATTCCGGTATCAATCAAAATTAATTTATCGCCATCTTCGATTAATAAACAGCGGGCAGCAATGTCAATCAGATTATTTTCATCGGCTGGGTTGGTTTTATTCCAAATAGTTTTTGGCACAACACCAAACATAGCACCACCATCAAGTTTAAAATTTCCGGTTTCAATAGGATATAGTTTCATTTTTTACTTTTTTTTCAAGATGTAACAAAGTTAGGAAATACAATGACTCAATATAGGTTTTTTCTATTTTAAGATTAGTTATATAAATGTTATCAATTATGGAAAAAGGTTTTTATATAGTATCTTTGTCGTTAATTTAGACAAAATCAAAATAACGATATGATAAAAGTTTCTGATACTGCAAAAAAGAAAATCATCGATCTAATGAAAGATGATGGTTTTGATGCCTCGGTCGACTATGTTAGAGTCGGCGTGAAAAGCGGCGGATGTTCTGGATTGTCTTATGATTTAAAATTTGATAAAACAAAGAGCGAAGACGATAAAATCTTCGTTGACAACGATATAACGATTGCTGTTGAAAAAAAATCTTTCCTTTATTTAGCCGGAACAATATTAGAATTCTCAGGAGGAATTAATGGGAAAGGGTTCATTTTTAATAATCCAAACGCCAATAGAACTTGTGGTTGCGGAGAATCATTTTCATTATAAGTCAATAAGAAAAGAAAATAAAAGATTTAAACATTAAGGAATTAAGTTGACTAAGCCTTAATAAATCTTAATTTCTTAATGGTTTTAAAAAATAAAAATATGTCAAAATATACAGAAGACGACTTAAAAATCGAACTCGAAACTAAAGAATATGAGTACGGATTTTACACCGAATTAGAATCGGAAACGTTTCCTATTGGTTTAAATGAAGATATCGTTCGCGCTATTTCACAAAAAAAAGGAGAACCGCAATGGATGACTGATTGGCGTCTGGAGGCTTTTCGTGCTTGGGAACAAATGACAGAGCCAGAATGGGCTAATGTACATTACACCAAACCTGATTTTCAGGCGATTTCCTATTATTCAGCACCAAAAGCGGTAGATCCTAATAAAACATTGGACGATGTAGATCCTGAACTTTTAGAAATGTACAAAAAGTTAGGCATCTCTGTCGATGAGCAAAAGATGATGAATAATGTCGCCATGGATATTGTAGTCGATTCGGTTTCAGTAGCGACTACTTTCAAGAAAACATTAGGCGAAAAAGGAATTATCTTTATGAGTATTTCCGAAGCCATCAAAGAGCATCCGGAATTAGTTCGTAAATATTTAGGAACAGTTGTGCCACAAAAAGATAACTTTTATGCGGCGCTAAATTCGGCAGTTTTCTCTGATGGATCTTTCTGCTATATTCCAAAAGGCGTTCGTTGTCCAATGGAACTTTCGACTTATTTTAGAATCAATCAAGCCGGAACCGGACAATTCGAAAGAACATTATTAATTGCCGATGAAGGCAGTTATGTTTCCTACTTAGAAGGTTGTACTGCTCCAAGTCGAGATGAAAATCAATTGCACGCAGCTGTAGTGGAACTAATCGCTTTAGACGATGCCGAAATCAAATATTCAACCGTACAAAACTGGTATCCTGGAAACAAAGAAGGAAAAGGTGGGGTTTTCAATTTTGTGACTAAAAGAGGAATTTGCGAGAAAAACGCAAAAATTTCTTGGACACAAGTAGAAACCGGTTCTGCCATAACCTGGAAATATCCTTCCGTTATTTTAAAAGGAGACAATTCAACAGGAGAATTTTATTCGATTGCCGTAACCAATAATTTCCAACAAGCCGATACAGGAACAAAAATGATCCATTTAGGTAAAAACACTAAATCGACTATTATTTCGAAAGGTATTTCGGCTGGTAAATCACAAAATAGTTATAGAGGTTTGGTCCGAATTTCACCAAACGCAGACAACGCCCGTAACTTTTCACAATGTGACTCACTGTTAATGGGGAACAATTGTGGAGCACATACTTTTCCTTATATCGAAAGTAAAAATCCATCAGCAAAAATTGAACATGAGGCTACGACAAGTAAAATTGGCGAAGACCAAGTTTTCTATTGCAACCAACGTGGAATTCCAACTGAAAAAGCTATTGCTTTAATCGTGAACGGTTTCAGTAAAGATGTATTGAATAAGTTACCAATGGAATTTGCCGTAGAAGCACAAAAATTACTGGAAATTTCTCTTGAGGGAAGCGTTGGATAATTTGAATATGGGAAACAAGAAAGTTATTATTGTCGGTTCTTCCAGAAGTAATGGAAATACTTCAAAAATAGTTGATAAAATTTCCACACAAATAAATGCTGATATTATTGATTTAAGAGATTATTCTATTTCCTATTATGATTATGAAAGTAAAAATAGAGCCGATGATTTTTTGCCTTTAATAGCTTCAATTATTGAAAAATATGACACGCTGGTTTTTGCGACACCCGTTTACTGGTATACCATGAGCGGAATAATGAAAGTATTTTTGGATCGCTTTTCTGATTTAATCAGAATCGAAAAAGAATTAGGTCGAAAATTAAGAGGTACAAATATGTTTGTGATTTCAAATTCTGATGATGATACATTAGATTATGATTTTCATTTACCCTTTCGATTATCAGCAAAATATTTAGGAATGAAATATTTAGGAGAAAAGCATTTATCCTATCAAACAATAAAAGACCAAGAACATATAAATAGTATTTTAGAATAAAAGAGAATTTAAATCCTTTTAAAATTAAAGAAACAAATGTTAAGTATAAAAAATTTACACGCCTCAATTGGGGACAAAGAAATATTAAAAGGAATCAACCTTGAGGTAAAAGCGGGAGAGATTCACGCGATAATGGGACCAAACGGTGCCGGAAAAAGCACATTGGCTTCCATCATTGCAGGAAACGAAAACTACGAAGTAACCGCAGGTGAAATCTCTTTAGACGGAGAAGACCTTGCTGAATTAGCTCCAGAAGAAAGAGCACACAAAGGAGTGTTCTTGTCATTTCAATATCCTGTGGAGATTCCTGGAGTTTCGGTAACGAACTTCATGAGAACAGCCATCAACGAAACACGTAAAGCAAACGGTCTGGAAGAAATGCCGGCCAAAGACATGCTTAAAGTAATTCGTGAAAAATCAGAATTATTAGAAATCGACAGAAAATTTTTGTCTCGTTCTCTAAACGAAGGTTTTTCTGGTGGAGAGAAAAAACGTAACGAAATTTTCCAAATGGCAATGCTAGAACCAAAATTGGCAATTCTTGATGAAACCGATTCTGGACTTGATATTGATGCTTTACGTATAGTTGCCAATGGTGTTAACAAACTAAAAAGCGACAAAAATGCAATCGTAGTGATCACACACTACCAAAGATTATTAGATTATATCGTTCCTGATTTCGTTCACGTTTTATACAATGGAAAAATTGTAAAATCCGGAGGAAAAGAATTAGCACACGAACTGGAAGAAAAAGGATACGACTGGATTAAACAAGAACAAGAAGCGTAAAATTAGTTTGCAGTTTACAGTTTGCAGTTTGCAAAACTCATAACTTATAACTCATAACTCATAACTACCAAAAATGGATTTAAAAGAAAAATTACTATCGTCTTTTATGGCTTTTGAAGAGCGCATCGATGTTCACTCTGAACTTCATGATGTGAGAACTTCAGCCATAAAAAACTTTGAAGATAAAGGTTTCCCAACCAAAAAAGATGAAGCTTGGAAATACACTTCGCTAAACGCCATCTTAAAAAATGACTTTACCGTTTTTCCAAAAGAAGAAAATACAGTTGAATTCAACCACGTAAAAAAATACTTTTTACACGAAGTAGACACCTATAAAGTAGTGTTTATTGATGGTGTTTTCAATTCGCATTTATCGTCAACAACACACGAAGGAATTGATGTTTGCTTGATGTCATCGGCATTGAATAAACCAAAATACAAAATGAATATTGATACGTATTTTAATCAAATTGCCAGCAAAGATGAAAGTTTGACTTCTTTGAATACGGCTTTCGCCAATGAAGGAGCATATATCCACATTCCCAAAAGTAAGGTGGCGGATAAACCAATCGAGATTATGTATTTCTCAACAGGAAACGAAGCGGCACTTTTGGTTCAACCAAGAAACTTGGTGGTAGTAGGTGAAAATTCACATGTTCAAATTATCGAGCGCCATCAAAGTTTAACCGAAAATCCCGTGTTAACGAATTCGGTTACAGAGATTTTTGCTCAAAAACGTGCTATCGTTGATTATTACAAAATTCAAAACGATACGCTTGAAGCAAATTTAATCGACAATACTTACGTTTCTCAGAAACAAGAAAGTCACGTTTCTGTTCATACCTTCTCTTTTGGAGGAAATTTAACTAGAAACAACTTGAATTTTTATCACTTTGGCGAACGCTTGACCAGTACGTTAAACGGAATAACAATTATTGGTGAAAAACAACACGTAGATCATTATACTCTAGTGAAACATTCGGCTCCAAATTGCGAAAGTTTCCAGGATTACAAAGGAATCTATTCTGATCGTTCTACGGGCGTTTTCAACGGAAAAGTGTATGTAGAAAAAGAAGCACAAAAAACGAATGCGTTCCAGAAAAGCAACAACATTATATTGAGCGACAAAGCGACAATAAACGCAAAACCGCAATTGGAAATTTTTGCTGATGACGTAAAATGTTCTCACGGTTGTACCGTTGGACAATTGGACGAAACGGCAATGTTCTACATGCAACAACGTGGAATCCCTAAAAAAGAAGCCAAAGCGTTATTGATGTATGCGTTCTCGAATGCCGTTATCGAAAGCATCAAAATACCAGAATTAAAGCAACGAATCACCAAAATTATCGCCACGAAATTAGGTGTGAAAATAGGATTTGATTTATAGTTGATTGTCAAAATATAATTGTAAACCCGACGAATTTTTAAAATTTGTCGGGTTTTTTATGGAGCTATTCGTTGCAATCTTTTCTTGTTGTAAAGAAACAAGATAAATTAATCTACAATATTTAGCATTTTTAGAACTAATGATGAAGGAATCGAAAAACCTATTCCAGCTACATTTTCTCCTGTTGCTTTTAAAGTATTAATGCCTATTATTTCTCCTTTTAAATTTAATAATGGTCCTCCACTATTTCCAGAGTTTATATTGGTGTCCATTTGAATAAAATTAACACCATTAAACTCTCTATAACCACTAATTATTCCTTTGCTTACAGATTGTTGCAGTTTTTTATCTAATGGAGTTCCAATAGCATAAACATCTTCGCCCAAATTAGTGCTATTTTTATTAAAAGACAATCCTTTACTGTTTACATCTACTTTTAATATTGCCAAATCAAAATCTTTATTGCTTTTTATTATTTCTGCTTTTATTTTTTTCTCTTTATCAATTCTTACAAATACTGTTTTTTCACCTTCAATTACATGATAGTTAGTGATAATGTATCCATTATCTGAAATGAAAACACCACTACCAAACTTTTTTTCTGTTTCAACAGTTACCACAGAACTCGAAGTTTCCTTTAACATATCCGTTATGTTTTGATATTTTTTTTGTGTAGAAAGTGCAATATTTATTTTTTCGCCTTTAGATTGTTCCAAATGTTTTTTTTCTGTCAATACTAATAAATCATATAAAGATTCTGTTTCTAATAGTTTGATTTCTGACAATGCAATCATTTCATGCAGTATAAGTTCATAATTATTTCCAGTTCTGTAATAGTCAACCGTAACTAAAAAACTTGAAATTGGTGTTTTTAAGTCCGACAAATCATATAATTGCCATTCACAATCAATCGAACATTTTCCAGAATAATCTCGAAGCAATCTACCTTCAAGATTGAAACTGAGTTTTTTTACAATTGGCTTGAAAATTACTTTCGGATTTTGAAGGTTAGACACATCTTTTTCAGAAATTTTATCAGAAAAATATTGAGCGGTTATATATGAATCTTTAAAAGAGTTTAAAACCATAAACTGCATATTTTGGGGATATCCCAAATACCGATAAATGTCTTTATCTTTTAGCTTTTTCTTACTGCCATTAATCTCTCCAATTACAGTATTTTCATCAATTTCAAGAATAGGATCTTCAATTCCGACTAAAATTGTAGCATCGTATTCTTTAAAAATTTTAGTTAATTTTAATACATAATCGTTTTCTTCTATTCCAATTAAACAAGTACTACAATCAGAAATTAACTGAAAAAAAGAACTATTTTTATTTCTTTTTTCAAACAGTTTTATTTCGATTGGATAATAATTATCCTTAACAAGTTTAATAGAAGAATTTTTTTTGTCAAGTTTATCTAGATCAAAAGGAGTCGTCCCGATTTTTTCATTTTTATCATCTAAAACATCAGTACCAGACGGATTTGTTTTTATTAATCTAGAATTTTGTTGGGAATACAATTTAGAAATTGAGAATAAAAATAGTAGAACAAGAAAAAACGTAGTTGATTTACCATATAATATTTTCATAATTGATGAATTGTATATTAAAAAACTTACTTTTGATTACCAATTAAATTGGTAAACATAAAACAAAACAAATGAAAAATAAAATATTATTTCTATTAGCAGTAGTTTATTCAACAATTACTTCGGCACAGCTATCAGCAGTTGATTATAAAAGCAAAGAATTTAGTCAATTCAAAGCCTCGAAAATGAATGTTGTTTTATCTGGTGATAAAAAATATGATGAAGAAATTAAAAAAGTAATGAATGAGTTTTGGAAAGTCACGCCTTTTGATTTTATTAATCCGAATGAAGTTGAAAACAAACTTCCTGAAAAAGAATCGTCATTTATGGTTATGTTAAAAATAGGGACATCTAAACCTCAACAATCATATCATTATCTAGCGGTAGTAAATGGCGGACAAAAAAAACTTAATCGATATAATTATGACGATTTAGTAGCGTATTGTCCGATTAATTATTATAAGGATGAAAATAATATGTTTGACTGTTCTTACAGATTAAAAAACATGATTCAATCCATGATTTTGGGGATGGATCTAGTACAAAAAAATGATATTAAGGGCAGTTCGAAAAACATTGTACAAGGATTGCAAGAAGTGTATAATGAAAACGCACAAAAAATTAAAGAACGAACTTTGCTTTTTTGTGATAATTCATTTGGAGGAAAACTAACTCAAGCGGATATTAGTGGAATTTATCCGTACAAATTTGAAATTTGTTCTAAGGATAAAATAGCCAAAGCAATTAAAGATAAAAGTACCGAATATTATTATTTTCAACCTGGAATTACCTTAAACAAATCAATGTTTGTTTTTGATCCTGCAACAGGTGAAGTACTGTATTTCGATTATGATATGATGGGTTTAAATATTAACAAAGGAAATGTCAAAGATTTAGCAGAAAAAATAAGTCCTAAAAAATAATAATTATTTAAAGCTTTAATAAGCAAGCATGGATCTTAAACAAAAACTAGAGATTTTTGCTGATGACGTAAAATGTTCTCACGGTTGTACCGTTGGACAATTAGACGAAACAGCAATGTTCTACATGCAACAACGTGGAATCCCTAAAAAAGAAGCCAAAGCGTTATTGATGTATGCGTTCTCGAATGCCGTTATCGAAAGCATCAAAATACCAGAATTAAAGCAACGAATCACCAAAATTATCGCCACGAAATTAGGTGTGAAAATAGGATTTGATTTATAATATACATAATAAGTTGTCATAGCAACCCTTTCTGAGTTTTAAATTCTGAAAGGGTTTTTTGATACGATTATTTCCCCAAACTCCCAATTATCCCTTTCAACATTCCATTAAAATCAAATTCGGGATCTTCTTTCAAACCCATTCGTACAATCACTAAATCAAGAGACGGGATAATCGCCACCATTTGACCTTGAAAACCGCTGCAGTAATACATATCTTTTGGAACATCGGGAAAGTGCCCGCTAGCATTGAGCCAAAAATGTCCGCCATATCTTCCGTTGGAAGTATTTGTGGGCGTTGCGGTATATTTCACCCAACTTTCGTTAAAAATTTGTTCGCCGTTCCAGTTCCCTTTGTGCAAATACAACAACCCAAATTTTGACCAATCGCGTGTTGTTGCCCAACCGTAGGAAGAACCTACATAATTCCCCGCCATATCCGTTTCGACTACCATCGAGTTCATTCCTATTTTATCAATCAAATCACTGTACCAGAAATCTAAATATTCCTGATGCGTTTTGAACTGCTTTCGCAAAATTCCGGAAAGTAAATTCGTCGTTCCGGACGAATAATTCCAATGTGTATTTGGTTTGAATGCCGCTGGTTTCTCCAGTTGTCCTCGTGACATATCTTCGGCCTCAAAAAGCATTTGGGTCGCGTCGCAAATTCTATCGTACTGCTCTCCCCATTCCAAACCCGAATTCATGTGAAGTAAATCACTTGTGGTGATGATTTTGCGCTCGTCATTCGCCCATTCTGGAATTGGCGCAGGGTTATCAATATCAAATTTTCCTCGTTTCTCCAAAACTCCAAACATGGCGCTTGTGATACTTTTGGTCATCGACCAACCCAATAATTTACTGTTTTTGTCGAAACCGGTATCGTACTTTTCGGCAATGATTTTGTCTTTATAAATCACTAAAAGGGAACGTGTTCTTTTTTTGATTTCGTCCTTTTCATCAAAAGCATTGGCGACAGCCGCATTCAATTTGGAATAATCAACATTGCTGAAAATCGTGTCTTTGGGTTCCTTATTTCCATAAGGGAAAGGCAAAATATTGTTCCCTTTTGCTCTTTTAGGAACTTCATACGGTTTCGTCACATCAAAATCATCGTTAATTAAAGTGGCTCCCAAACCTTCACGGTATATTGCTTTTCGTTCTTTCAAACCATAAACCGAAGCAACGGCAAATTTGCCCATGGCTTCAATATTGTTTTTGGCCAAATCAATCATATCGATATCATTGTCCCCTTTCTCAATCACTTCTTGCGAACGGTTATCAATAAAATGCCCTGAAGCGATACTTTTGGCTGAAAAGCCAGAAATTAAATCCAGTTTTGGATAGGTGATGTATCCAAAATAAAAGATTCCGATAAAACAAACAAAACCACCGAACTTGAAGTATTTTTTCATAGCCAATTAATTTGCAGCAATTTAATAAAAAAGAACCAGCTTTTTCAACCATTACCAGATTAAGAAAATTAAGTTTTATTAACAAGTGTTTGCCAAAATTTGATTCCTATTTCACTACTTTTGTATTTAGAAAAATTCTAAATAATGAAAAGCCAACAAAAATTGGTTTATCTAAAAAATGTTAATTATTGCGTTCTATCTGACCAATAAAAAACAATAAAAACAACCAGATAAATGTTAGACATAAATAAAATTAGAGCCGACTTCCCTATTCTTTCCCAGAAAGTAAACGGAAAACCGTTAGTTTATTTCGATAACGGAGCCACTTCGCAAAAACCACAAGTTGTTATTGATGCAATTTCCAAATATTATGAGGAGATTAATGCCAATATTCATCGCGGCGTTCATACATTGAGTCAATTAGCAACCGATGCCTATGAAAATTCACGAGGGAAAATTCAAAATCATATCAATGCCAAATTCGCTCACGAAGTGCTTTTTACTTCGGGAACAACGCATGGAATTAATTTAGTGACCAATGGATTTGCTTCGATTTTAAAACCGGGCGATGAAGTTTTAGTTTCGGCATTGGAACACCACAGCAATATTGTGCCTTGGCAGATGTTATGTGAGAAAACGGGTGCCACTTTGCGTGTAATTCCAATGAATCTAGATGGCGAATTGATTATGTCAGAATATGACAAATTACTTTCGGATAAAACTAAAGTTGTTACTGTAAATCATATTTCGAATGCCCTTGGAACAGTCAATCCTATTAAATACATGATTGACAAAGCGCATGAAGTTGGAGCAGCGATTTTGATTGATGGAGCGCAAGCCGTTCCGCATTTGAAACCGGATGTTCAGGAATTAGACTGTGATTTTTATGCTTTTTCAGGACATAAAATATGTGGTCCAACCGGAACCGGAATTTTATACGGTAAGGAAGAATGGTTGAATAAATTACCGCCGTATCAAGGTGGAGGCGAAATGATTAAGGAAGTCACTTTCGAGAAAACAACTTATGCGGAACTGCCTCATAAATTTGAAGCCGGAACCCCAAATATTGCCGGAGGAATAGTTCTGGGAACTGCCGTTGATTATATGAATGAAGTTGGTTTTGACAACATTCAAAAACAAGAACTGGAATTATTGGAATATGGTACAAAACGATTATTGGAAATTGAAGGTTTGAAGATTTTTGGTACTGCCAAAGAAAAGACTTCCGTAATTTCGTTTAATATTGAAGGAATTCATCCCTATGATATTGGTACGATAATTGACAAATTAGGAATAGCCGTTAGAACTGGACACCATTGTGCACAACCGATTATGAATTTCTTTAATATTCCGGGAACCATAAGAGCATCATTTGCTTTTTATAATACCAAAGAAGAAATTGATGTTATGGTCGAAGCAGTGAAAAAAGCACAACTCATGTTATCTTAAAATTATAAAATCGCCATGATTCAATCCCGAAGCTTCGGGACAAAAACAATAAGGAGGAATGGCGATAGCATGTTCCTATTAACAAACAAATATCATCTACACATGAAAATACTTTCTTTATTATTCCTTACTCTTTTTCTTGGAAAAGGTTGCGATAGCGCCAAAGCTCAAGATATTCAAACTGCTGTTATTGAATACACCGCCAATACCAGAGGTTTCTATCAAAAAATTACCGTCAAAAACCAAATGTTGACTGTTTCAAAAGACAGAAATGGGACCGACAAACCGGTGGCTACAAAAATATCGGACGCCGATTGGAAAGAATTGGTAAGTTATTTTAAAGAAGTAAAATTGGATAGTTTGGCAAAATTGAAAGCACCTACTGAAAAACGTTTTTATGACGGTGCTCCCATCGCTAACTTGAAAATCACTTACAAGGACAAAGCCTATGAATCTGCCAGTTTTGATGATGGTTTCCCACCAAAAGAAATTAAGAAATTCGTAAATAAAATAACATCATTAGCTAAAAAAGAATAATGAAAATTAAAGACATACAAGAAGAAATAGTTGACGAATTTTCAATGTTTGATGACTGGATGCAACGCTATGAATACATCATCGAATTAGGAAAAAATCTTCCTTTGATCAAAGAAGAATTCAAAACAGAGAATAATCTGATTAAAGGCTGCCAATCGAAAGTGTGGTTGCAAGGCGAACAAAATGACGATACAGTTATTTTCACCGCTGATAGCGATGCCATTTTAACCAAAGGGATTATTGCCATATTGATTCGTACTTTTTCAAATCAAAGTGCGAAAGATATTTTGGATGCCGATATGGATTTTATTGACAAAATTGGTCTGAAAGAACATTTATCTCCTACCCGCGCCAATGGATTGGTTTCGATGATAAAAAATATTAAAATGTATGCTTTGGCATTCAACTCACAGAACTGACCTCTAAACCGAATTTTTTAAAACATATAAGATATTTAAGGTCATATAAGTCAGAATATAAACCGAAAATTTATGACAAAAACATATCTAAAAGATTTAATTTATCAGGTTAATGGTTGTGCTATAGAAGTACATAAGCATCTTGGTTCTGGTCTTTTAGAAAGTGTTTATTATACTTGATTGAAAAAGGAATTGACAATTAGAGGTTTTGAATTCCAAACTGAACTTACAATACCTGTCAATTATAAAGGTTTAGAACTTGAAACAGGTTTAAGATGTGACTTATTGGTTGAAAAAAGTTTAGTTGTCGAACTGAAAGCAATAGAAAAAGTTCTACCCATTCACGAAGCTCAAATTTTAACCTATATGAAACTATTGGAAGTTCCGATAGGGTTAATACTAAATTTTAATGTAACTCATATTTTTAAAGAGGGACAAAAAACCTATGTCAATTAAAGATATAGATATGTAGAAGATTAAACGAATAACTTAAATGACCTTATATGGTTCAAAAAAATAATAAAAAATAAATTGTTGAAAAATGGAACAAGAAATAGACACAACTGAATTAGGAGAATCAATCGTAAAAATATTAAAGACTATTTACGATCCGGAGATTCCTGTAGATATTTACGAATTAGGATTAATTTATGACGTAATGGTCAATACCGATTATGAAGTGAAAATCCTGATGACACTTACCTCTCCAAACTGCCCTGTTGCGGAAAGTTTGCCAAGAGAAGTAGAAGAAAAAGTAAAATCAATAGAGAATGTAAAAGATGCCGAAGTAGAAATTACTTTTGATCCGCCTTGGAGCAAAGATTTAATGAGCGAAGAAGCAAAATTAGAATTAGGAATGCTATAAAGAGTATTCAGTTTGCAGTTGCAGTTTTCAGTTTTACAACTGCGACTGCAAACTGCGACTGTAAACTAAAAAAAATGGAAGAAATAATAAACAAAGTTGCGAATAGTGTTTTGGAAGTTTTCGATCTCGAAGATTATTATCCAAAAGGAATTCGTGCGCAAATCGACATCTCACAATGGCTTTTGGAAGGATTTTTATTAAAGGAAAAAGACTTTAGAGAACATTTAAAAAATCACGACTGGTCACAATACCAAGATCAGTATATTGCTATTCATTGCAGTACCGATGCTATTATTCCGGCTTGGGCTTCGATTTTAGTCGCTATTCAAATAGCGCCTTTTGCAAAGAAAATCATCAATGGAACTTTAGAAGATCTGGACGCTTCCCTTTATGAAGAATTGCTACCTAAAATTGATTATTCCATCTATGAGAACAAGCCCGTTATTATAAAAGGATGTTCCAGAAAACCAGTACCAATGCGCGCTTATATATTAGCCGCACACTATTTACAACCTTTCGCCAGAAGCATCATGTACGGAGAGGCTTGTTCTGCCGTTCCTTTGTACAAAGCGCCTAAAAACGAGTAACTTACGTTTTTTTTTCTTACTTTTAATTAAAAAATAGAAGTCATGAAAAAAACTATACTTTTATTCGTTTTTCTCTTGGTCATAGTTTCTGTAAATGCACAGGAAACTTCAAATGATACTATAAAATTTTGGACAAAAAAAGGAAGTATTTCTTTGCTTTTTAATCAGACTGCTTTTAACGATAAATGGCTGGGCGGTGGAACTTCTAACCTTGCCGGAAATTTTGGCCTGAATTATGATTTCAATTATAAAAAAGGAGATGTAATTTGGGATAATAAATTCATAGCCGCTTATGGAATAACCAAAGTAAAAGGTTCAAAAATTCTAAAAACAGATGACCGCTTGGAATTGAATTCTCTTTGGGGTAAAAAAGCCAAAGGAGATTGGTATTACTCGCTGTTTTTCAATTTCAAAACACAAATGGATCTGGGTTATGATAAAGATTGGAATACTATTTCTCATTTCTTTTCTCCTGCTTATTTTCAGTTGGGACCAGGAATGTTATGGAAAAAAAGCAATAACTTAAGTGTCAATTTTTCTGCCGCGACTGCAAAATTAATTATTGTTCATCCACATTTTACTGATTTCGGCACTTCTTTTGGTGTATTGCAAGGAGACAGCTCCCGTTTCGAATTTGGCGCCAGCATTTCAGGGTATTATAAACTCATCGTAATGGCAAATATTTCCATTGAAAACCGATTGAATTTATATTCTAATTATTTAGACCAACCACAAAATGTTGATATCGATTACCAAATGAACATTCTCATGAGAATCAACAAATACGTTTCGGCAAATTTAGCGTTACAGGGAATATATGATGACAATACGATTAAAGCGTTACAAGTACGCGAAGTTTTTGGTTTAAGTGCTAATTACGGTTTCTAGAAAACACATTCTCAATCGCTTTTTACTGATAATCAAATACTTGTGAAAAATATTTATTAACAAAAATTACAAACATACTATCTTTTTTATTACATTTATTCTCCTATTTAACCTACTAAGACATAATGGTAAGCATTTTAAACTAACACTATTATTTTAAAACTTCACCTTATGAAAAAATTAATTTTAATCGTCCTGTGTGCCACCCTTTTTGTAGCATGCAAAAAAGAAGCTACACCGAAAGCATCGTCAACTTCTGAAACACCTGACACACCAACACCTCCCACAGAATTTGCCGACAACAAATATTCTGATATCGGGAAAAAAATGTTAGCGGATTTATCCAAAAACGACATGGATTCATGGACAGCCACCTTCGCCGAGGATGCCAAGTATTACTGGAACAGCGGAGACAGTCTGGTGGGAAAACCAGCCATAGAAAAATACTGGAGAGACCGAAGAGGTAACATTATTGAAACCATCACTTTTGAAAAAGAAATTTGGTTGCCGGTCAAAGTAAATGAGAAAGGTAATATTCCAATGGATGGTATCTGGCTTCTTAGCTGGTACAGAACCACCGCAAAATATAAAGGCGGCAGCAGCATGACACAATGGATTCATTCTACGTATCATTTTAATTCAGAGGATAAAATTGATATGGTAAACCAATATTTGGATCGAGTGCCTATCATGGAAGCAATGCCACCAAAGAAATAGTTTTTTAACTCCCCGTTTGCAGAACTCAGAATTTATCTCATAAAAAAACGGCACTCTTTTAGGATGCCGTTTTCATTTAGTACGTGTTTCACTGATTTGCGTTGCCAATGCTATAATTTATCTCTTAATTTAAGTATACGAGAATACAGAACATTAACAAACGATCGCCAATGGGACTTTTTGTGTTGTTGTATTATTTGTTCATTATTGTGGGCACAGTTTGCAAAACTGCGCTAACGATTACTGCATATCAGCGCGGTCGGGCTGTTTTTTAGTAATATTCCATTGTTCTTTCTAATGTCGCTGGAGTTTGGCCGCCATTGTCATATTTTTGAATATATTTTACAGGAAAGTCATAATTATTATAAGTATGTATAAAAGTTTCAGAACTTCCAAGAGCAGTCAAGTTATTTGGAGTAACTCCAGTTTGTTTATAATTTGCAATTCCGTTTCTGCACTCAAGATAATAGATACTTTTATATAATTTTTTGTATGCATAATAGAAAGGATTTTTTTTATCATCATATTGATAATTCACATATTTATCTGGTACAGTTTCGCTTGAATTACTTTCTTTATAGACTAGTTGAGTAATGTTATTTCTGCTATCGTATGAATATTCTCGTACCGTGTATCCAATCGTAGAGGTTTCAGTTACTCTTTTAGTTTTTATAATTCTCTGTAAATCATCGAGATAAATTTCTGAAATTTCATTATATGGATATGGATATGTATCACCATGTGAGTTTAGAAAAGTTATTTTATTTCCGATATACGAAATTGTTATATTATCATTACTTCCGTCCTTTATTTCCTTTAATAATCTATTTTGACTATCATAAGTATAAGAATAAATTTGATTATTAATTTGTCTACTTATTAATTTTCCCGAATTATCATATTTAAAAGTTCCACCTAAAAAATTGTATCCAGTTCCACTTAATAAAAATCCATTATTGTATTCAAAAAATGAATCATAATAGCCCGGTGAAGGAGCAACATCTTGTTTGTACGATTTTAAGTATAGTATATTTTCATCATCCAATGAGACATTTTCCGAACTTTTTTTTTCATCTGAAGTGCAACTAAATAGCGTTGCAATTAACGTACAAGTTATAAATTTTACTAATTTTTTTTTCATTTTGGTTTTTGTTTTATTTCTGTTGTATCTTGGGCAAAATATCCGCTAACGCCCCTCAACATTCGTGGTTCAGGGGCTTTTAAGGGCTTTTTTCGCCTAGTTTGCTAAATGTTAGCTGTTCGTTCTTTTTCAAAGTTTGATTGTCACATTTGTTGTTAGCGAATAATTATTGTTTTCATTTGCGAATATTTTGTCTTTCGAGTGAAACATTTTTCCTTCAATTCTAAATTTTATTTTGTCGTTTATATCATAGTCAAAGTTTGAAGAAAGTCCATAAGTTTGAAAGCCATTTGTTGTACCCGTTGTAATAATAATTTGTTTTGGGTCGCTATAATATTCTCCACGAATTGCAATTTTTGTTTTTTCGTTTATACTTTTTTTGATGATTAAAACTGGCGAATACCAAGTCCCGTCTGTTGTGGAATTAAATTTATCCATTCCAATGTCAAAACCTGCAATAATTCCAAACTTGTTTGTCGGTTCGTATTGAAAATATACATTATGAAAGTGCCTGAAAGATTTATTACTATCAGGTTTATCAGTACCCAAAAATGTACTATAATTTAGAAGCAATTTATTAGATAGTTTATAGTTTAGTTGTGTTCCAAATGACGGTCTTTGAATATAATTTGGTTTGCTAATTTTTTGCCAACCATTTAGATATAACGCAGAAATGTTTAATTTTTCATTTTTCGAAGTGTAACCCAATTTAATGCCTGTTTCATAGTAAGGTGAGTTTTCAGCAAGCAAACTTCTCGTTAGTGTCCAACAGTCTGCACTAATAGCACTTTCAAAGCCAATATGAGAAGGAAAAATTCCTGCGTCTAACCATAGGTTATACTTTTTTGAGATTTTGATACCAACATTTGCTTCATAAATAAATTGTGCCCAATTTGGTTCAGAACTTAGGTTATACTGAGCATAATTTCCTGCCATTAGTCCAAGGTTTGCTCTGTAATTTTTATCTAAATAGTTCGCTTTTAGCAAAAGTAAATTTGCATTTAATTCATTGTGTCGTTTATGATTGTAAATGAAATTTGACTTTTCGTGGTTTTGAGGATTTGAAAAATCATAGCTATAATAAAATTCTCCATAGGCACTAAAATTCAATTTTTTCAAACTGTCGTTTTGTGAAAATGCTTGTAAAGAAATTAAAACGATAAAAAATAAAAATCTAATTTTCATTGTTCGTCTGTTGTTTGTGTGGGGTCTTTCAGAATGTCATCTAACTTGCCTATAGGCGAAACAAACCTTCGTACATACACCCAAATATGGGTAGATTGGCGAAGGTTTGTTTAGCTTTACTTAAATTCAAATATATTCAATTTTTCTTACAAATGATCAAATATGTTTTTTGTTTGTAGGTTATCGTTTATTTGCATGAAGGATGGCAGCGGAAATCCTTTTATGTATTCCCTATCCCGAACTTTCGTCACGAGATTACATAAAAGATTATAGCGTCCCGAAGTCTCGGGATCCTGACGCAGCTGTAACGCAGGGAAAGCTGGGACATGCCCAAAAAAATCCCTCTTGAAATTTCAAAAGGGATCGGTGTATTTTATGTTTTAGGGGAAATTATTCAGTTTCTTCCTCGTCTTTGTCTTCTTTCTCCACAGCATCTTTATAATCCGGGTACAAAAACTTATTGTACGGAAAACGGGTTATGTGAATGTGTCTTACCGCTTCGTAAACACGTTCTCTGAATTCTTCGAAATTTTGTTTATTTGTTGCCGAAATAAATAAAGCATTTTGTTCTCCAACCTTATTCATCCACGTCGCTTTCCATTCTTCGAGCGTAAAATGTCTTGGCGTTTTTTCGGTCATTAAATCATCTTCATCAATGGTCAGCGGTTTGTAAGCATCTATTTTATTAAAAACCATAATGACTGGTTTGTCATTGCATTTAATATCCAATAAGGTCTTATTTACCGACTCGATCTGATCTTCAAATTCAGGATGCGAAATATCAACTACATGAAGTAGCAAATCAGCTTCACGAACCTCATCGAGCGTGCTTTTGAACGAATCTACCAATTGTGTTGGCAATTTCCTGATAAATCCTACGGTATCCGAAAGCAAGAAAGGCAGGTTTTTAATAACCACTTTACGAACGGTAGTGTCTAAGGTTGCAAAAAGTTTGTTCTCTACAAAAACGTCACTTTTCCCTACGGCATTCATCAAGGTTGATTTACCAACATTAGTATATCCCACCAAAGCCACACGAACCATAGCGCCACGATTGCCGCGCTGTGTTCCCATTTGCTTGTCGATGCTTTTTATTTTTTCTTTCAATAACGCGATTCTATCGCGAACAATACGTCTGTCTGTTTCAATCTCCGTTTCCCCAGGTCCACGCATTCCAATTCCCCCTTTTTGACGCTCAAGGTGCGTCCACATTCCGGAAAGTCTTGGTAATAAATATTGGCATTGTGCTAATTCTACCTGCGTTCTTGCGTAAGAGGTTTCGGCGCGCTGTGCAAAAATGTCAAGTATAAGGTGTGTTCTGTCCAGAATTTTACATTCCTCAATTAGTTTAGAAATATTTTTTTGCTGTGAAGGCGATAATTCATCATCAAATATCAAGGTAGAAATATCATTTTCTTTTACAAATTGATGAATTTCTTCAATTTTCCCGGTTCCCACAAAAGTCTTGGGATTTGGGCGTTCCATTTTTTGTGAAAAACGTTTTACCACTTTCCCGCCTGCGGTAAAAGTTAAAAACTCTAATTCGTCAAGATATTCGCGCAGTTTCTCTTCACTTTGGTTTTGAGTTACAATACCAACAATAGCTGTTTTTTCGAAATTTATTACTTCTTTTTCTAACATGATTTTAAATAAGCTACAAATTTAATGATTTGTAAGGTACTAACGTTTATTCAAGGTTTTTAAATTAAAGTTAAAAAATTAATAAATAAATTTCACACTGAATCTTAATTCTTAAAAAAGCTGTTCTTACTCGTAGAAATACGTTTTTTCGGTTTTAAGTATTCCGTTTTCTTGGGAAAGAAAATAGGATACAGGATAATTTAAATTGTTGTATTTGTATTTTACATTTCTGCCCATATGATTTGCTGAAGTAGATGTAAAACTCAATTCATTATTATTTGATATGGATTGAAAATCAAATTCTTCTTCATGGAAAGAAATCAGTGGCACAATAATTTTATAGTTTGGACCAAATATGTTCTTCACTATTAATAAATCTGCTGAATTTTTATCATCAAAGGAGTAACTCTTTATTGATTTATCACCCAGAAGTCCTTTGTGTCTGACAATATTATCTTTGCCATACGCGTATTCTGTTTTACTGACAATTTGTTGGTTTCGATCTCTTGAAGAACGTCTCACGATAAGACCATTCTCTACAATATATTCAATATCTTCAACCAAAGTTTCGTGGCTGGTACTTTTTTTTGTGGCTACTTTTACTCGTGCTCCCTCATAACTTATAGTTACCGTTTTGGCAACAAGTTCCCCGCCTTCTTCATATTTTTTAATGAACTTTATCAATTGTTGTTCCTTATCATAAACATAATTTATGACCTCTTTCCAGTTACTTCCTTGTCTTTCTTTGACGCTCATGTCCAATAATCCTTTTTGATTATAAAAAAAACTTTGAGTGACATCAGATGTTTTAATGGATACAAGTTTGCCTTCTTTAATCAGAATGGTTTTGTTTACAATTTCACCGCTTTTTAAATTGCGGAAATTTGTTTTCACAATGTTAATCTGCTTCAACTTAACGGAATTTTCCTGAATTTGGCTTTGTACCAAACAGGGGAAGGCCAGCATAAATAGGGCAATAATGTAGGTTTTCATATGGTATTTATATCAATTTGGGAAGACCAAAATACAAAAATCAACCAAAAAGCAGAATTTTTGCTCCCTAAAACTAACTACTGCAAATAAACTCTCTTACGATTTGGAAATTATGATTTGATTAACAAGTGTTTAACTATGTTTTAAAAATGTTTTTATAGAACTAAAAATCTTACTTATCTATAAATCATCTGCTTGAAAAGCTCCATCCAGAGACAGATTTATCCATAATTTTAAATAAAATTTACATTTGGTGATTTAGATTTTCATTTTAGCTATTAACATTGATTTTTAATTATTTTTACAAGAATTAAATCCAATTTGAATGCATCGGTTTTTGACCCTACTTTTTGCCTTACTATTCCCCATTTTTCTTTTTGGGCAAAATAATTTTGATCCCTTATTAAATGAATTGGATAAAACAGTCGCTGATTACCAATTGTATTCGAATAAAAAAGAGATTGAGATTAACCAACTCAAAGGACTGCTCAAACATACTTCTACCGATCTTCAGAAATATGCCATTTACGGAAAATTGTTTTCGGAATATAAATCGTATCAGTCGGATTCGGCCTTGATTCATGCTCGAAAGAGTTTTCAAATTGCCGAAAAACTAAATGACATTCAAAAGAGTAATACTGCCCGATTAAATCTGGCTTCCATAATGGGAACATTAGGAATGTACAAGGAAGCAACCGACATCCTTACTGCAATCGACATCAATACAACTCCCAATCTGAAAGGTTATTTTTTTACTGTGAACAGCGTGGTTTATGGCTACATGTCTGATTATGCAGCTTCGCTTCAGGAAAAAGAAAAATATATTCTGTTAACCAAGAAGTACCGTGATTCCTCCTTGAATTATTACAAACCGCGATCAAGTGCTTACATTATGGCGCAATCCAGTACGCTTCTTGACGCAGGAAAACATGATGAAACACTGGCTTTATTGTTGAACTATTTCCCAACTATAGCCCACAACAGCAATGACCGAGCAGTTATTGCCTATATTATTTCGCAGGCATATCACCAAAAAAAAGAACCTCAGCAGGAGAAAAAATGGTTGACTATTTCGGCTATATCGGATTTGCAGTTGGCCAAGAAAGAATATATCTCGTTGCGCTCGTTGGCTTTTATAATGTATGAAAACGGGGATATTGACCGCGCCTATAAATACATTAAACGCTCACTCGAAGATGCTCTTTTTTGTAATGCACGTTTACGAACCTATGAAATATCCAAGATGCTGCCCATTATCAACGAGGCCTATCAAAAACAAAATGAAACCAATCGATTTCAGTTGGTGCTATTTCTACTAAGTGCCAGTATATTATCTATATTCTTATTGGCGGTACTTTTTTTGCTTTTTAAGCAAATGAAAAAACTTTCCAAAGCAAAGCAGGATTTAAGTTTGGCCAACACCAAGCTTTCGGAATTGAATACGGAATTAAATACTTTCAATGAAAAATTGAACGATACGAATTATACGCTTACCGAAGCCAATCTTTTGAAGGAAATATACATTGGCCGCTACATGGATCAGTGTTCCGATTACATAGGCAAATTAGACGAATACCGCCGAAAATTGAATGTTATGGCAACGACAGGAAAAATGAATGATTTGATTAGTGCCGTAAAATCGAAACAGTTTATCGAAAATGAGCTTAAGGAATTTCACACTACTTTTGACAAAACCTTCCTGCAACTCTTTCCTGATTTTATCGAAGAATTCAGCGCTTTATTGATTGATGACGAAGCCATACAATTGAAAGAAGGTGAACTGCTGAATACCGAATTAAGAATCTTTGCACTGATTCGTTTGGGTATAAAAGATAGCGCAAAAATTTCAATTTTCCTTCGGTATTCGGTATCCACGATTTACAATTACCGTTCGCAACTCAAAAACAAAGCAGCAGGTCCACGGGAAGAATTTGAAGCAAAAGTTATGCGAATAGGAACTAGTTTAAAATAACCCATTGGGTGAAATTCAAGCTTCTTTTTTTAAACACATAGAAACATAATTTTTATATGTTTCTACCAAGGCGTTTCACTTTATTATAGTAAATCATAGCTTTTTGCACCCAATAATTGGGCTTTCCAAAACTTTTTTTCTATGTTTTGAGCCTGCATTGAGCGAAGCCGAAGTGCGTTTGTTTTTATTTATTTATTTATTTATTTCGAAATTCTTAATTTTAAATAATTAAGGCTATCTGTTTTAAAATAGAAAAAATCTGTTTTTCAAGGAGGTCTTCGGTATTAAAACAATTACAAAAGCCTCTTTTTTATTATAAATCTACCACTTTTTTTAAGCAATAAACTTACATAATAATCAGTTAATCATTTAGTTATGTATTAAAGACAAAAACAAAATCTACTTTTTTAGAATCATAAAAATATGTAGCGTTCAAACCGTTTACTTTTACTTTCTCGAAATTCGAAGTTTGGATTAGAACTTTGGATTTTTCAATAAATCGATTTCGTGGAAACCACCATTTATTACCAAACCTGAAAAACTAATTTATTAAATTCTATTTAAAAAATGAAGCAATTTCTTTTCACAGCCTTACTTTGGCTCGCTTTTTTTAGCCCTGCAAAATCGCAGCAGTTAAAATCACCCAATGGAAAATTTGTAATGGAGTTCTCCTTACAAAATGACGGAACTCCCAGTTATAATTTAAATTACAAAAGCAAAGCAGTTGTAAAACCAAGTAAATTGGGTCTTGAATTAAAAGATGACAAAAAATCGTTGTTAAACGATTTCACTGTTGTTGCTACAAAAACAGCGACTTTTGATGAAAACTGGAAACCAGTTTGGGGAGAAGTAGCTTCAATTCGCAATCATTATAATGAATTGGCAGTTACTTTAAATCAAAAAGAAACCGACAGACAAATCGTTATTCGTTTTCGTTTGTTTGACGACGGTCTTGGATTCCGTTACGAATTTCCTTCGCAAAAAAACCTTACTTATTTTGTCATCAAAGAAGAGAGAACGCAGTTTGCAATGACAGGAGATCATACCGCATTTTGGATTCCTGGAGATTATGATACGCAAGAATATGACTATACCACCTCAAAATTATCTGAAATCAGAGGACTGAGTGAAAAAGCAAAAACAGCCAATGTATCCCAAACTTCTTTTTCTACAACAGGAGTTCAAACAGCGCTTATGCTAAAAACAACGGACGGATTGTATATCAATTTGCATGAAGCGGCTTTGATTAATTACTCTTGTATGCATTTGAATCTGGATGACAAGAATATGATATTCGAATCCTGGTTGACACCAGATGCAAAAGGTGACAAAGGATATATGCAGGCTCCAAGTCATTCGCCTTGGCGTACGATTATTATTAGTGATGACGCAAGAGAAATTTTGGCTTCAAAAATGACACTAAACTTGAATGACCCTAGCAAAATTGAAGATACGTCATGGATAAAACCAGTTAAATATGTAGGTGTTTGGTGGGAAATGATTACAGGAAAAAGCTCATGGGCGTACACCGATGACTTTCCTACGGTACAACTTGGAATTAGTGATTTTTCGAAAGCAAAACCAAATGGAAAACACGGTGCTACCACCGCCAACGTGAAGAAATATATTGATTTTGCAGCCAAAAACGGTTTTGATGCGGTTTTGGTCGAAGGCTGGAATGAAGGCTGGGAAGACTGGTTTGGTCACTCCAAAGATTATGTTTTTGATTTCCTGACTCCGTATCCGGATTTTGATGTCAAAGGATTGCATGAATATGCCAAATCAAAAGGAATTAAAATGATTATGCACCATGAAACTTCAGGTTCTGTCCGTAATTACGAACGTCATTTGGATAAAGCGTACCAATTCATGAAAGACAATGGATACGATGCCGTAAAAAGTGGATATGTTGGTTCTATCATTGAAAATGGAGGAAATCATTATAACCAATTTATGAATAACCATTATCAATATGCCATCGAAAAAGCTGCCGACTATAAAATTATGGTCAATGCGCATGAAGCTGTTCGCCCAACGGGAATTTGCAGAACGTATCCAAATTTAATTGGTAACGAAGCCGCAAGAGGAACAGAATATCAGTCCTTTGGCGGATCTAAACCCAATCATGTAACGGTATTGCCATTTACCCGTTTAGTGGGAGGACCGATGGATTATACTCCTGGTATTTTTGAAATGGATTTATCAAAATTGAAGCCTGATAATCATTCACACGTAAATAGCACGCTAGCGAATCAACTGGCTTTATATGTTACAATGTACAGTCCGTTACAAATGGCAGCCGATTTACCCGAAAATTATGACCGTTTTGCAGATGCATTTCAGTTTATCAAAGATGTAGCCATAGATTGGACTGACAGTAAATACCTTGAAGCAGAACCAGGACAATATGTTACCGTTGCGCGTAAAGCAAAAGTGACTAACAATTGGTTTATTGGTAATGTAAATGGAGACAATTCTCGTACCTCAACGATCAAATTTGATTTCTTGGAAAAAGGAAAAAAATATATTGCTACGATTTATGCAGATGCCAAGGATGCACATTATAAAACCAATCCGCAAGCCTATACAATTCGTAAAATGACGGTAACCAACAAATCAAAACTGGCACAGTTGAGTGCTCCGGGCGGAGGTTATGCGATCAGCATAATTGAAATTAAAAAATAATTGATTCTAGAAATAGAAAAAGGCTGTCCGAAAGACAGCCTTTTTTGTTTTTATAAAAGTCAAGAACTAGTTTACTTTGATCAAATTAACGTCAAAAACAAGTACTGAACCTCCAGGAATAGGGCCACTGTCATTACTTCCATAACCTAAGCGAGCCGGAATTAAAAGAATACCACTTCCTCCTGCTTTAAAATAAGGAATTCCTTCTGTCCAACCTTTTATCACTTGATTCAAACCGAAAGAAATTCCTTCCGCTTTGCTTTGGTCAAAAACATTTCCGTTAGTAAAATAACCTTTGTAAGCCACTGTTACGTTAGACGTTGCTGTAGGTTGTGCTCCTGTACCGGCTTCATTAACCACATAATACAAACCTGAATCGCTTTTTTGAGCGGTTAATTTATTTTTGGCAATATAATCAACAATTTCTTTTTCATTTTGAACGGTGTAATCAACCGGTTTAGATGTTCCACCATCTGATAAGCAAGAAACAAATAGTATAGAAACTAATGCTAGTAAAATAGATTTCATAAATTTTAATTTAATTTGTAAGGGTGCAAATATATAAAATACACGCTACATAAATTCTATTTTTTTCTGTTATGTGGTCAACATTAATTTCCAAAAACCTGAACATCATCTACTTGAAAAGCACCGTCCAAAGCCAGGTTCCTCCCGGAACCTATATATTTAAAAGCAATATTAATTTTACCTTTATAAGAAGATAAATCTACTGCGCCACTACCTACAAATTGATACCAAGGCGTGGCTTGTTTAGGTAATTTTGCCAAAACGCGAACCCAAGTTGCGGTTGCCACATTCAATCCGTCAAAATTGGTCGAAACATAAACTTCTAAAGAATTTAGTGCAGAGTCAACGTCTAAATGATGTTGTGCAGCTCTGAAAGTTAACATTTCATTAGTTTGTTTGTCCATATCTATTTTTGGAGATATTAACCAAGCCTCATTTGAAACTACTTTTGCGCCTGAAATATTAAATTCGGCATACCCGTTTCCGGAATATACGGTGCCTTTCCAAGAAAGCGCTCCCTTTTGAACAATATTTGCCCAGCCCGGAAGACTCAGGTTTGATTTATCGACCACTGTTTCAAAATCTTGAGAGAAAAAAGGAACTGCTCTGGTTCCAGTCATAACCACATCTTTCTCGGAGCGCGGTAATAGTTGATAATCAGTTCCATATTTTGTTAGGATCCCTCTTACTTTTCCGCTTCCATTTGGAACTAAACTACTCGAAAAATCAGCAAAACTACTGGTTCTAAAATACACCTGATTACCTAATTTGTCCATCAAACCCCAATTGGTTGCGCCACCTACATTATTCGTTTCCTCAAAATAATGGCGACCAACAGCATCCGCCGTAAACTGAACATCAGACAATTCAACCAACGTATTCAAATTAGAATCGTTCAATAATTCTTCCATCGAGATTAATCGTACAAGAAGCTCCTCCTTTAAGTTTGTGCAAGAAGCATTCAATACTTTTTTATAGTCATTTTGGGAAAGTCGTCCCACTCCACCTTCATTGTAAGAATTGACAAAAATGCTGCCTATTCGCATCCCTCCAAACGAAATATCGGTGTATTGGTCTTTTAGTTTTACATACACTTTGTTGCCTAATCTGTAATCAATATACAAGTTTGTAGCATCCACAGGAACACTAAAACCTATGGCAGGTTTTGTGGCTGTTGCCAAAGTCTGAAAAGAAATCGACTTGAAAAAGTTCCCCGATTCATCACTGGAAACCACATAAGCTTCAATAATATCGTCATACTTGTATTGGTTTACGATTGCATTAGCATTGGTTCGAACTTCGGCAACGGTTTGGTTTACGGTCAAATCCGGTTGCGTACAGCTTAGTTTAGGAACATCAAAGGCATCATTTACACAACTTGCAAAAAGGATGGCAATTGCTATAGAAAAGAACAAGGAAGTGAAAATTAGTTTCATAGATGACTATTTATTGTTAAAAATGATTTGTATAATTGGCGGCTTATATGACCTTATATTTCTTGTATGGTTAAACTATTTTAGTCGTTTTTTGAACCGTATTAGGTCCTATAAATTTCAGAATATATTAATTGTTTGTATTCATAGCGTAATACGTTTTTATCTAAAAATTGATTGCGAGATTAACGAAATAGGTTCTTCCGTACCCGTAAAAATATTTGTTTCCAAATGATGGTGTTCCACTGGAAACATCCTGATTCCGTTGCCTGAAATTGGCATTTCTTGCTTGTTCGTAACCACCTGTTTTGTAAGTAACATCAAGCACATTATTGATGCTGACAAAAAGCCCAACATTCTTTCCATAGATTCTCCACGATTTCCCGCCCGTAAGATTCAGCAAAGTCGTGGGATCAAATTTTTCCTGTTGCAATAATTCCTTAGCTCGTTCTTCTGTAGCTTCAGGAAAAGGAAATCCACTGGCGGGGTTGGTGTAAAAATAATCCGTTCTGGCAATGGGAGAAACATCAATATAACTGTTTGCTAAATAATTTATATTTGCTCCAATCCACCAAAATTTCGGATCCCGATATTCAATTCCTAAAGCAAAGGCTTGTTGTGGCATTCCTGCCTGTTTGTAATTTTTCAATAATGCCGTTCCAAAATCAAAAACAGGATTCGTGTTTTCTATTGAAGCTTCGGCATCATTGGTCACCATTACATCTGGATTACTGTCATACGTATATTCTCCAAAAGCAGCAGAAAAAGTAGTTTTCAACGTCGGGTTTATCTGATATTCCAGACTCAGTTCGGCACCAAAATTCTTCTTGTTCAAATGCATCAGTGTCTGACTCACAAATGCGCTGGTATTATTGTATCCCGCACCATCATCAAAAATTCCTTCAGCATAAAAGAAAGAAGTTTGTGTAGCATTTTTTATCAAGGTGTAATAAGCGGTAAGACGAGCTTTGAAAATGGGAGAATGAAAAATATAACTGGCGTCTAAACTGCTGATGTTTTCACTTTCCAGTCCATCTATGATCAAGTTATTCAATCTCGCATTAGGAAAAGTGTTCCGGATTGTTGGGGCTTTGGTCAAATGCGCTCCATTAAAAATCAATAGCTTTTTACCAGATATTTTAAAGGTAATTCCTCCCTTGAAACCAAAATTTTCAAATAATACTTTTTTGCTTTTACCAAGAGAATTAGTTTCATAAATTCCATTCTTAAACAAGCCTTCTCTTTGGTAATTGGTACTGGAGAAATTTTGTGCCAGATAAAATTCTACTTTGTTGTACGAAAATTTAAATTGAGTAAACGCATCGAGTGTATTGGCCAGATAATTATAGTTATAACCGTATTCATCCCCCACAACCACTTGCCTGTTTGGATTATTCAAATCCGACTGGGACTGGTTTCCAGTATAAAACCCGTCAATATCATCAAAATACAAACCTCCCAATAAATCCAAAACCTTTTGGTAATTGCGTGATTTCAACTTTCTAAAAGAGGCTCCCGCATTCAAGAAAACAGTCTCATTCAACTGGGTGTTGAATATAGAAGTTGCAACAATAGTTTTATCATCGTTGCGGTCTTCGTACAAAACATACTTGCTTTTGGCGGGTTCGTATCCTGAAATTATTCCATTCGCATCTGCAATCGGGTTTTGATTGGCTTGGTACATCGCATTCCAATCGATTTGCTGATTGGCTAAAAACAACACTTTGCTTTTCTCGGCATTCTCTAAATCCGGCGTGAATTCTCCTGAAAACTCGCCATTATCTTTCGCAAATAACGAACTGTAATAACTCGGCATTTTTCTATAATATGTTGGGTCCGGACTATTGGCGTTTTGGTAATCCAAGTTTGAGTTTCCTATTTTTCCAAATTGATACATTAAACTGGAGTTCAAATTAGTATGATCATTTATTTTAAAATAATGATTTAACATCACAATCGGTTCTTCGATGGTTTTCATTCTGGCATTTCTCTTTTTTCCATCTTGGAAACCCCAATATGAATTGTATATTTCGCTTGTTAATTCCGTGATTTCGGCAGTATTGGGAGAGTTTTTCCCTCTCGAATTCGGCGTGTAAAAAGCCGTTATATTTAGGGAATGGGAATCGTTTAATTTTTTTTCGAGACTTAAAAAAGCGGAATTGGCATCGTAATTTGTTCCTTCAAAATAGCCTTCGGTCGCCAGACGTTTTCCTGCCGAAATAACAAATGCCCAACCTTTATTATTCATTCCCGAAGCATAGGTTCCCATCATGCGCCAACTGTAATTAGTATTGGTACCCGAAAATGAAATACGGGAACCGGGTCTGTAAATGGAAGCGCGGGTATTGATTTCCTGAGTGCCTAATATTCCGCCAAAAGTATAATCGGAAGGAGCCGTACCTACGGAAAATTCCTGATTTCGTGTTGCATCGTTGAGTCCGCCCCAGTCGCCCCACTGCGGCCGTCCATCATATAATTTATTCATCACAACGCCATTAATCATCATCTTAGAATGCTCGCTGTCTAATCCCCGAATCCTGAATCGGGCCTGACCCCAATTGAAAGCGGCTGCTTGTTGAAAAGCATCTCTAGAGGATTGCAAAAGTCCGGACGTATTTTCGGAACCGCTATTGTCATCACTAAAGTCACTTTCAGTAAGTGCAATTAAACTGCCTTGTTGTTCTATCGATTGGTCTTCCTCTAAAGCTATTGTTCCCAGATCCAACATTTGTCCCGCAAGTAAATCCACCGGATACAAAGCATCTTTAAAACCTTGGCTATGAATGAGGATTAAAAAATTGCCGGCGGGTACAGTATCAAATTTGAAAGTCCCTGCCGTATTTGTGAGTTCCATCAAATTGGTGTTTTGAATGGTAACAACAACTAAACCCAATGGGTTTTGGGTTTTAGCATCGATAACCTTACCGAAAAGTCCCGTTTGCTGCTGAGCAAAAGCAAATTTCATCTGTATTATAAAGAAAAGCACGAGGTAAAATTTGCTCATAAATAGTATCTTGTTGATATAAATGCAATTGAAATTTCCCTTTAAATGAAAATATTGGTTTATTTTTTTGAATAAAAACCATAGTAATAGCTTTCCAAATAGGAGATAAAGGGTAAAAGTTAATGGAAAATGATTTTTGGAAAAGTGTGGTATTTAAAATCCTAAACAAACATCAAATAGCTGATTATTTGGATTCTAGGGATAAAAATAAGAAAAAAACTATAAGCATATATATTTTTAGTAAAATAATTCTCATAAAAAAAACCGATTCGGTTAAAAACGATTCGGTTTTTTTAAAATATAGTCTAAAAAACAGGTACAATTTATTGAATGGCCTTGATTCTGGAAACCATAAATGCAATCAAAACTCCAAAAACACCTATGAAAGCAAATGAAAATCGCAGACCAAATAATTCAGCAATGTATCCAATTACAGGTGGTCCCATCAAAAATCCAAGAAAACTTACGCTTGAAACTATGGTTAACGCTTCTCCGGGAGGAACTGTTGGGTTTTTACCCGCAATACTGTAAATCGTAGGAACAATGGTGGAAACTCCCAGTCCGACAAACATGAATGCAATAGTAGACGGAATTAAAAACGGAAAAAATACCGAGGTAAAAAGTCCCGTTGAAATCATAATTCCGCTGATTTGCATTACCGTTTTTCTTCCAAATTTATGAATCAAACCATCGCCAAAAAATCGTCCTCCAGCCATCATAATCATGAACGAGGTATATCCTAAAATCACTAATGGTCCCGGTGCTTTGACAACATCTTTGAAATAAACACCGCTCCAATCAAACATCACGCCCTCGCTTGCCATACAGCAAAAACCAATTATACCTAACCAAATCAAAGCACTGTCGGGTTTTGAGAATAATTTTTTCTTTTCGGTTTTGATTGTTTCCTTAGCTTTTATCAAAAATTTAAAATTAAAAACCATCAACAAAAGAACGATTCCGCCAACAGTCACAAAATGAACTAAGGGTGTTAGTTTTAATGCCAACATTCCTATGCCCACCAAAGCACCTATAAAACCAGCTAAACTCCACATCCCGTGAAAAGAAGACATAATTGTTTTTTTAAAAAGCTCTTCGGTGTAAACGCCTTGTGTATTTACGGCAATATTGGCCAAGTTACCAAAGATTCCGAAAAATAATAATCCAAGGGAAAGCTGCCAGGAAGCCGCAGCCAAACCTAAATTTGCCAAACTAAAAACATAAAATAACAAGGAAAAAATAAGGATGCGGTGGCTCCCAAAACGGGTCACTAATTTTCCTGAAAAAGGCATAATAATCAATTGTCCCAGCGGAATTGCGAATAAAATAGTCCCTAATTCGCCTGATCCTAAATGCAATTCGGTTTTAATGTCTGGAATCCTGCTAGCCCAAG
This sequence comes from Flavobacterium xylosi, assembly GCF_042787345.1. NCBI lineage: Bacteria > Pseudomonadati > Bacteroidota > Flavobacteriia > Flavobacteriales > Flavobacteriaceae > Flavobacterium > Flavobacterium xylosi. Next base: position 37,768 of record NZ_JBHZPZ010000010.1, read on the forward strand.
TGGCAAAACACAATCCCATACCAAAATAAAACATCGAAACGGCCCAACGAATTCGGTTCAAATAAGAAAGCTTCGCATTTTTATAGGTTTTCTTGTATTTTGCTTTGGTCTTAAAGCGAGATATAAAATTTAAATCAATCAAGTGAAGTTCGTTTTGAAATTAATTTTTCAAAATTACAAAAAGCAACTGTTCATATTGTCTAAAGAAACTAATTGTCCACAATTACATCGTTATTGTTTATAAAAAGTAATCACCGCGAATTCGCCAATTGCATGAATACTAAAAAAAATTAGCGAATTTGCGGTTAATTTTATAAGTCAATCACTTTCTTCTGTGCACTACTTTGAATCGCGGCTTCAATAATTTGCATGACATGAATTCCATCTTGTGCTGTTACAGGTTCCGGCTGATTATTCGAAATGGAATTGTAAACTCCGTCAAAAAAATCGTAGTAGTTCCCTTGAAGTGTTAGTACATTTTCCTTTAACATATCTGTATCAAACTCCGTATGAAGCAAGCCTTCTTTACTCTTAGCTTCTGTTCCCCAATCCTCTAAATTAGGTTTTTTTCCCAATTTTAAATCATCTTCCTGCACATCGCCACGTGATTTGAGGAAAGATCCTTTTTTGCCGTGAATCACATACGCCGGATTTGCTTCTCTGATAAAAAATCCCGCTTTCAATCGGACCCTAAAATCAGGATAATACAATAAAATATCGATCCAATCGTCTACTAAAGAATGTTCTCTAGTAATTCTGATATCGGCAAAAACAGCTTGTGGCAAACCAAACAAAAACAATGCCTGATCAATTAAATGTGGGCCTAAATCCTTCAGGATTCCAGCTCCGGAATTAGCGGTTTCTTTGTGTGCTTTTGGGCTTAAAAGCGGATTGTAACGGTCAAAATGAAATTCGGCTTCCACGATGTCCCCTAGGACTTTGTCTGAAACTATTTTCTGAACAGTTTTGAAATCACTGTCCCATCTCCTATTTTGGAAAACGGCCAGTTTCACTCCTCTTTCTTTTGCCAATGCCGCTAATTCCTGCGCTTGGGCAACGGTTGTGGTAAATGCTTTTTCGACAATGGCATGTTTTCCGGCAAGCAATACTTTTTTAGCATATTCATAATGGGTTTCCACAGGCGTATTTACGATGACCAAATCTACATCGTCCTCAAGCAGCGCCTCCATTGCGAAATAACTTTTAACGGATGGATAATCCTCACGTATCAGTTTTTTAGTCCTTTCCCAGGAACCTACCAGTTCAAATCCGGGGTGAAACGATATAAACGGAGCGTGGAATACTTTTCCGGACATTCCGTAGGAAAGTAAAGCCGTTCTTATTTTTTGCATGGTATTGTTTTCAGATTATTGGCGTGTTCTTTTTAAACATATAAGTCATATAAGCTTTTAAAAGGAATAGACTTTAGAAGTTCTACTCACCTCTTTCTTTTCAAAACACAGAATGATACTTGTTCTTTTAAACATATAAGTCATATAAGAAATCTGACATACTTACTTAATACTGTTTTAAATTATCCAAAAGTAAAATTAGTATGACCTTATGCGGTTTCAAAAATTTATCTCCTTAAAAGTAAAACTTATATGACTTATATGTTTAAAAATCAAAATCTTACTTTTTAGCTCTTTCATATTGTTTTGGCCATTGAATTTCTGCGTCTAAATCATGGGCAAATGTCAACCCTAAATTCGGATTTCTTAGCGATTCTCTGGCAAACAAGACCAAATCCGCTTTACCTGAAGCAATGATTTCTTCTGCCTGAGTGGCTTCGGTGATTAACCCTACTGCGCCAGTACTGATTCCAACTTCTTTTTTAATTTGTTCTGCAAAAGGCACTTGGTAATTTGGTCCCAACGGAATTTGTTGATACGATACTGCTCCGCCTGAAGAAACATCGATTAAATCCACCCCTTTTTCTTTTAGTATTTTCGAAAGCTGTACTGATTCTTCAATATTCCATCCGCCTTCAGCCCAGTCTGTAGCTGAAATTCTGATAAATAAAGGCAACTCTTTTGTCCACTCCGATTGTACGGCTTCCACCACTTCCAGAGTCAATCGGATTCGGTTCTCGAAACTCCCTCCGTATTCATCGGTTCTAAAATTGGACAAAGGCGAAAGAAACTGATGTAATAAATAACCGTGAGCCGCATGAATTTCCATAACCTGAAAACCCGCTTGCACCGCTCTTTTGGTAGCCGATGAAAAATCAGAAACTACTTTTTGGATTCCAGATTTATCAAGTGCTATGGGTGGTTTTTCATTTTCATAATACCCTACAGCACTTGGAGCAACGGTGTCCCATCCTCCTAGAGCTGCATCTATTTTTCTACCGCCTTCCCATGGCGACGCTGAACTGGCTTTTCTTCCGGCATGCGCCAATTGTATTCCGGGAACTGCATTTTGACTGAGAATAAAATGATTGATAATTTTCATCTTATCCATCTGTTCGTCTTTCCAAAGCCCTAAATCTCCGGGAGAAATTCTGCCTTCAGGAGAAACTGAAGTCGCTTCCTGAATTATCAATCCCGCACCACCACTGGCACGGCTGCCTAAGTGTACCAGATGCCAGTCATTGGCAAAACCATCTGTTGCTGAATATTGGCACATTGGAGAAATAACAATTCTATTTTTAAGTGTAATGTTTTTTATTTGAAGAGGGGAAAATAATTTTGAGGACATAAAGTTGTTTTTAAAGTGAGGATAACGAAAAATATTCGTTTCAAAAAAGTAAAGTTAAGGTACACGGAAGAAAGTAAAAATTGAAATTCTATTAATTAACAAACATTTAAAACGCTATGGAACAATTATTGTAAATTAAACAAATAGAAAACCTTACTTTTGTACGTTGTAAAAGAACTAAAATTAAAAAATGGATATATTTATAAAGCTTTCTCAATTTTTATTGAGCTTATCATTACTTATCATACTTCACGAATTAGGACATTTTATTCCTGCAAAATTATTCAAAACCAGAGTCGAAAAATTTTACTTGTTTTTTGACGTTAAATATTCCCTTCTAAAAAAGAAAATTGGCGAAACCGAATACGGTATTGGTTGGTTGCCTCTGGGCGGTTATGTGAAAATTTCGGGGATGATCGACGAAAGCATGGACAAAGAACAAATGGCTTTGCCTCCGCAACCTTGGGAATTTCGTTCTAAACCGGCTTGGCAACGTTTGATTATCATGCTTGGCGGTGTAACCGTGAATTTCATTTTAGCCTTTATTATTTATATCGGAATGGCATTTGCTTATGGCGATATTTATATTGCCAATGCAGATTTGAAAGACGGTCTTTTGATTGAGAATAAAGCCATGCAAAATGCAGGTTTCCAAACTGGAGATAAAATCTTAGCGGTAGATGGTGAAAAGATCGCCAAATTTGATAATGATATCAGTGCAAAAGTCGTGATGGGCAAGCAGGTTCTTATTGAAAGAAACGGAGTCCAACAAGAAATAAAAATGCCGAATGATTTCGTGGATCAATTGTCAAAAGTTGAAAAAGCACCAATCGTAGGTATTAGAATGCCGTTTGTTATTGGAGCTGTTGCCCCTGAATCTAAAAACACTGCTTTGCAACCGAAAGATATTTTTATTTCCCTTAATGGCGAAAAAACGAAATACCTTGATGAGGCAAAAGTTGTTTTAGAAAAAAACAAAAACAAAACTATTCAAGCCACTATTATCAGAAATCAAAAGGAAGAGCACATTAACGTTGTAGTTTCCAAAGAAGGAACCCTAGGAGTACAATTAGGTGGATTAGGAATGGCTTCACTTGAAAAATTAGGATACTATAAAGTGAGCAAACAAGAATTTAGCTTCTTTGAATCTATTCCGTTTGGAATTACAAAAGGTAAAAACCAATTGGTCGGTTACGGAAAACAATTAAAAATGATTTTCAGTCCAAGTACCGGTGCTTACAAACAAGTGGGTGGTTTTAAAGCCATATTTGATATTTTCCCTAGTAATTGGAGCTGGGAAACCTTTTGGTCAATTACGGCAATCTTATCAATAATGCTTGGAGTAATGAACTTATTACCCATTCCTGCACTCGATGGAGGTCATGTAATGTTTTTATTATATGAGATCATCAGCGGTAAAAAACCAAGTGATAAATTCCTAGAGAATGCGCAAATGGTTGGTTTCGTATTACTTATAACACTGTTGTTATTTGCTAATGGAAATGACATTTACAAGGCAATTGTAGGGAAGTAAAAAAAATTAAAAAAAATTCGATTTTAATTTGCACAAACCAAATGATAGCCTATCTTTGCACCGCTTTACAACTGAAACGCACATCACAATAAAGCAATTAAAAACGTTCATTCATTACAGAATAAAAATATACAGTTTCCTTCTTAGCTCAGTTGGTTAGAGCATCTGACTGTTAATCAGAGGGTCCTTGGTTCGAGCCCAAGAGAGGGAGCTTTTTAAAACCTGATACGCAAGTATCGGGTTTTTTTGTGGACTATTTTGACGAGAAGTTTATCCCGAATTTATTTCGGGAAGCCCAAGAGAGGGAGCTTTTATAAAAAGACTTTACAGTGATGTAAGGTCTTTTTAATTTTAAATTCACAATGAAATTAAGACCTCACCTATTTCAATGGTAGAAATAGGAAAATTTGTTGATAACAATTTTAACTTGTTTACAAATCTCTGCTTCCATACAACGCAGTTTAACCACTACAATTACTACTAAATTAATTCTTATATTTGATAAAAAACTAGGTAGTGTTTTTGCAATATGCGGTGTTTAAAACTGGAAATGGCAAACTCCTATTGTAGGCTTAAATTTAATAACCACTAACCAAAATATTAAAATCTATGAACCAAACCAATTTTAAAAAAATTAACTTTAGTATCGTTCTTGTCTTTTTTATAACACTTTCCACTAGCTTAGGCTATGCTCAAAAAAAGAATGTAAAAAACAAAGCAACTTCAAATTTTGTCTCAGATAGTCTCTTCAACGCTCTTAAATGGAGAAATATCGGACCCTTTCGATCCGGAAGATCGTTAGCCGTAGCGGGACATGCCAACCACCCTTTGACTTATTATTTTGGTTCAACAGGAGGTGGCGTTTGGAAAACAATTGATGGAGGAAATGAATGGTTTCCTATTTCTGATAGTATTTTTAAATCATCGGCTGTAGGTGCCATTACAGTTGCTCCATCTGATGCGAACGTAGTATATGTGGGAATGGGGGAAGCGGATATGCGATCCAATATCTCTTTTGGTGACGGAATGTATAAATCGGTAAACGGCGGAAAAACTTGGTCTAAATCTGGACTAGATAAAGCGGATGCAATTGCTAATATCGAAGTACACCCTTCTGATGCTAATATTGTTTTTGTGGCTGCCATGGGTAACCCTTTTAAATCTAATCTAGAACGCGGTGTTTACCGCTCCAAAGACGGTGGCAATACATGGCAATTAGTTCTTTCTAAAGATGAAAAAACGGGCGCCATGTGTGTTCGTATCGATCCTACCAATCCTAGAATTGTTTACGCAACGCTTTGGGAAGGTTATCGTAACGGTCATTCCATGTCATCAGGAGGAAAAGGATCTGGAATGTACAAATCTATTGATGGCGGTGATACTTGGAAATCGCTTAACGAAAAACCAGGAATGCCAATTGGAATCCTCGGAAAAATGGGAGTCGCTGTGTCTCCAGTAAATTCGAATCGCTTGTATGCTTTGATCGAAAACACAAAAGGCGGACTGTATCGATCTGACGATGCAGGCGAGCACTGGGAGTTGATTAATGAAGATAAAAATCTTTGGCAAAGACCATGGTATTACATGAATTTACAAACCGATCCTAAAAACGAAAATGGTTTAATTGTATTAAATGTAGATGCTTGGAAAACCAGTGATGGCGGTAAAAGCTTTAAAAAAATAAATGTCCAACATGGAGATACACATGATGTATGGATCAATCCTTTAAACCCAGATAACTTTATCATAGGCGATGATGGCGGTGGCGAAGTTACCTTTAATGGTGGGAAAACCTTCACGGAACTAGACACTCCTACGAGTCAGTTTTATCATGTATCCGTAGACAACGAATTCCCGTATAATATTTATGGTGCTCAGCAGGATAATTCTTCCATTCGTATCGCTTCTCGATCTAGTGGCAATAGCATAGGTCCTGAATCGTGGTATGCCGTTGCAGGTGGCGAAGCTGGATATATCGAAGCTGATCCAACAAATGCTGACATTACATACGGTGGCGAGTACGACGGTCAATTGAGTTCTTACAACAAAAAAACAGGTCAAGGAAAAGATGTCTCTCCGTATCCAGAATCGAATATTGGGGCTCCTTCTAGTGCCAAAAAATACCGTTTTCAATGGACGTACCCAATTGTTTTTTCGCCTCACAACCCAAAAAGAATGTATGTTACCTCTCAGGTAGTACACGTGACGGAAGATCAAGGTCATTCATTTGAAATTATAAGTCCTGATTTATCCCGAAATGATCCAAAAACTACAGGAGAAACGGGCGGACCAATAACTAAGGATCAAACAGGAGCAGAAGTATACGCTACTATATTCACCCTCTCAGAATCACCGCTAGAAAAAGGGGTTATCTGGACCGGATCGGATGACGGTTTGGTACATATCACTAAAAACGATGGGGCAAAATGGGAAAATATCTCATTACCAACAACACTATTGCCTGACTTTTCTTTGATTAGTATGATTCACACTTCAGAACACGAAAAAGGAAAAGCATATTTAACAGCCAATAAATACATGTACGGCGATCGTACACCGTATATGTTCAAAACGGTTGATTATGGAAAAAGTTGGACTAAAATAACCAATGGAATTCCATCTGATGAATATTGCAGAGTATTGCGTGAAGATCCTAACAAACCTGGTTTATTGTTTGCTGGAACTGAGCGAGGCGTTTATGTTTCCTTCAACGATGGAGATTCTTGGCAAAAACTAAACTTGAATCTGCCGCTAACGCCTATTAGAGATTTAAGAATTCAAAAAAGAGAAAAGGATTTAATTGTTGCTACGCATGGACGTGCTTTTTGGGTCTTAGATGATATTACGCCGCTTTATGAAATAAAAGACAAAACAACAAAAGGAGATAAACACCTTTTTAAACCGCGTCCTGTTTATAGAATGCAAGGCGGACAAAGCGATGACATGAGTTCCGGAACTAATGCGCCAAATGGTGTAATTGTTCGTTACTATTTCAAGAAGAAGCCTTCATCTGAGATAAAATTACAGTTTCTGACACCAAAAGGAGATACGATAAATACGTACTCTTCAACCAAAGACTTGAAGGGTGAACCCATGAAAATTTCCAAAGAATTTTACCAAGATCCTAAAAAAGAGCAAGCTGGTTTCATCACCGCAAAAGCAGGCATGAATTCATTTGAATGGAATATGCGTTACCCAAATGCAACTGCAGTTGACGGAACTAATGTAATGTGGGCAGGGTCTGGTGTTGGCGCAAAAGTAGTACCAGGATTTTATATTGTTCGGTTAATTGAAGACAAAACCATTATTGCAGAAGCAGCTGTTGAAATCAAACTTGATCCAAGATTGACCACGAGTGATGCTGATTTAAAAGAGCAATTTGACTTGCACCAAAAAGTAAATAAAAAAGTTGATGAAGCTCATATTGCGATTAACCAACTGAGAAAAATTCGCACACAAATTAATGGATATATGGCTACTGTAAAAGATACTGTGGCTGTCAATCAAATGAAAAAAATGACGAAATCGACTTTGGAAAACTTGGATAAAATTGAGTCATCATTAATGCAGCCAAAAGCTAAAGCACCACAAGATGTGTTAGCGTACCCAATTCAATTGAACGATAAAATGGCTGGATTAGGATCCAATATTTCGTCATCGGAATCAAAACCAACCCGAAATGCTTATGTAGTTTATGAAGATTTAGCTATGAAAATTGATTCCGAAATCAAGAAAATAAAAGATATCGTGGATAAAGATGTCAAGGAATTCAATGCTTTTGTAATGAAACAGCAAATTCCTGCCATTATTTTAGATAAGGAAATAAAATAATTAAATGGTATCAATCTTGTCAAATGGAGTGCAATCGAGATTTAACTCTTATTCTGGATTGAACACAAAAGGACACGAATTATTTTATACAACAATGCTGTAAATTGGATTTCCAGAATAAAAAAAAGGGTAGAAAATTTAAATTTTCTACCCTTTTACTTTAAATATTAGTTCTGCTTTTTTGGGCTTCTTGACCTTTGGTGAAACCACACTTTCACAATTTATTTACATCATATTAGAATCATTCGCATTAAGAAGAATCCATTTTTTATCACTATTGAGTTTAAAGGTACCAATGTGTTCTTTATTCCATTCTTGCGGTCCTATCAAAGAAAGAAAGTTTACACCATTAGCATCTCTGTATAAATGATAGATTTCTCCAATAACAGGTTCAAATGAAAATTTAGCACTGTACACTAACTCATTCCATTCGTATTCCTCCATCAACTTTTGATATTGCATTTTCAGTTCGTTGAATTTATTTCCAAGCTCTTTATTTACATTGTCAATGCCCCTACTTTTCCAAGAAACCACATCATCAACACGAATCACGGGAGCTCCTACACTCGTTGCATAAGGCAAAACGTTTGCATTATATCCCGCTTCAACAGAATAAACAACATTATCTGGTTTTTTATTTTCCATCTTATTCTATTTTAATTTCAGGCACAGATGTATTTGTTTTAAAATTGCACCTCACCATTCGATTTTTAAAATGAGCCATAAATATAAGTATTTTGGAATTCGCCAAAACTAATACAAACTTCTCAAAATCATATTATAATTATTTTGTTTATAATTTATGTCGCAAAGTTAAACAAAAATATCTAAAATTATCTACAACTATTCAATAGAAAAAGAGGTATCCCATAGAATGCAATACGAGTTGAATAATAAATGGTATAAATTAAGTTTTTGCATTTCACGAAAGTAACCATGACAGATCAAATAACAATTTGCTATAACGTATTTGAAATGATTACTTTCTCTAAACATGTTTGAAATATGCAATTAAAAAAGCATTTGACTGATAGTAAAAAAAGTGCTTCTTCGAAAATGGATAAATGTATTGTTATATTATTTTAGATTCAGTTCTAAATGATTTACGATGAACTACTTGCACTAAAAAGCAAGCGTCACCTTACACTTGCAGCGCCAAAAAAGCACTGTTAAAAGTTAAAATTTTCTTAAATACTTATTTGTGTTTAATATTTATATAAATGTGTTAAACAAAACAGAAAAATATATAACTATGAAAAAATTAATTAGTTTATTTACAGCATTATTTCTTTTGGTAAGTTTATCATCTTGTAATGATGATGAAGCGACCCCAGGACCAAATATTACGACTTTTTCGGCTGATATGTTAATGGGATCAAACGAGGTTCCAGCAAACAACTCTACTGCTAAGGGTACCGCAACACTTAAATTTAACAACACGACAAAAGTATTTACAATCACAGTAACACACAACTTATCATCTATTTCAGCTGGACACATCCATAAAGGAGCTGCTGGAACAAATGGAAGCGTAGTTTTTCCATTCACTTCTCTTGCATCTCCAATTAGTTATACGAGTGCTGCCTTAACTCCAGAACAAGAGGCAGACCTTATGGCTAATCTTTATTATGTAAATCTGCACTCTTCTACATTTACTGCAGGTGAAATAAGAGGTCAATTGATTAAGGGAACTACAACGACTTCCAATACTGGGGGAGGTTACTAAGTGCTTATTAGTTAAATAAAATTTATAAGTCTTACTTCTTACTAAAGAACGTAAGACTTATTTTGTTTGTGGGATCATGCCGATATTTGCAATTTAAATGCACAACATCTTAACCTCCTGACACACAATTGTTATTTCTAATCATTTACTTCTTGACTATTAAATCGATTGTTTTAATTTAATCATTTGAGCCTATTATTCTTTTAACTCCGGTTTTAGTATCTTTATTATGCGGTTCGCACCTTAAATATTATTCCTATGAAAAAAATCACAGTAGTTTCACTTTCAATTATATCCTTTCTTTCTTTCAGTTGCGAATCGCAAGTCAAACCAAACGACATTGCCATTAAAGACGAAGTGAAAACATATACTTTAGAAACCGTAGCTTCAGATATTGCTATTCCGTGGGGGATGACGTTGCTTCCAGATGGATCAATGTTAGTTACTGAAAAAAGTGGTATTCTTTATCATATCAAAAACGGTACAAAAACCGAAATAAAAAATGTCCCTAAGGTATACTCTCGTGGACAAGGCGGATTGTTAGATATCGTGTTGCATCCTGATTATGCTAAAAACGGCTGGATCTACATGACATATGCTTCCGATGAAGGCGAAGGTACCGGCGGAAACACAAAACTCATTAGAGCAAAATTATTAGACGGAAGTCTGACACAAATCGAGTCGCTTTACAAAGCCACTCCCAACACTACAAAAGGACAGCATTTTGGTTCCCGAATTGTATTTGACAACGACGGCTATTTATATTTCTCGGTGGGAGAACGTGGCGAGCATTTCGTAAATCCGCAAGATATTAGACGCGATGGCGGAAAAATATACCGATTAAATGATGATGGAAGTATTCCTAAAGACAATCCATTTGTAGGCCAGACCGGAGCAAAAAAAGCAATTTACACCTACGGGAATCGCAATCCGCAAGGAATGGCAAAAAATCCGGCAACAGGAGCAATTTGGGCACATGAACACGGTCCTCAAGGTGGAGATGAAATCAACATAATAAAAAAAGGGGCTAATTATGGATGGCCGGTGGTTACCTATGGCATCGATTATGACGGAACAACCATCAGCAAACAAAACGAAAAGCCAGGAATTGAAAAACCTATTTATTATTGGCTGCCTTCCATCGCTCCAAGCGGAATGACTTTTGTGACCAGTGACAAATATCCGGACTGGAAAGGACATTTACTGGTAGGCTCCTTAAAATTTCAATATCTTGAATTGGTAAAGCTGAAAGGCAATGAAGTGATCGGCAGACAAAAAATTGCGACCGATATTGGTCGAGTGCGTAATGTGGCACAAGGTCCGGACGGATATATTTATATGGGCGTAGAAGGAAAAGGAATCATCAAAATCATACCGAATTAAACGATGCTGACAACGAAATTATTTTTAGGATTTGCAGTATTTGTATTGGGAAGCTCCTCTTTTGAAAATCAATTTTCCCAAGTCAATTATATTGACTTAAATACAGAAACCACAGTTGTTTCAAAACTTCAGTCACCCGGAAAAGAAATTTATGCCGATTTTTGCATGCAATGTCATGGAGCAAATGGCAAAGGAGATACTAAAAACTTCCCTCCTCTTGACGGTTCTGACTGGCTAAAAATCAAGAGAAATCAAAGTATCGCTGCAGTAAAATTTGGACAAAGTGGCGAAATTATTGTCAATAAAACAAAGTACAATAACAGCATGCCGGCCATGGGACTTACGGATCAGGAAGTCGCCGATGTGATGAATTACATCATGACTTCCTGGAGCAACAAACAAACCAAAATTGTTACAGAGAAAGAAGTTGCAGCGATTAAAAAATAAAATTCAGACTTGGGATTGGTATCTAAAAAGCATACGAGACTGAAAAACCTCCATAAAAATTCACAGGATTCCCAGGATAAAAATAGCGTGGAGCAGCAGTACCAAAACCAACTGCGTTCGGCAAAATGTTAGCTGCGTAGTTAGTGTCCAATGCGTTATTAATTCCCGCGTTCAACTCTGTTTTTAGGATTTTAAGAATAGTAAAAACATAGATCGTTTTAATATCAAGCAACGAATACCGATCACTATATTTTGTATTGGAATCGTTTAACGGGATTTTACCCATCGTCCGGAAAGACGTATTGACATTGAAGCCGTTTTTTGTGTTTAAATCTACACCAAAATTGAATTGTTTTCCGGGAACGCCCGTAAGTTGGTTTCCCGAATAATCAGCCTCACCATCTAAAAATTCATTGAATTTAAAATTATTCACCGCACCCGAAAAATAGGAAGTAATTTGAAGTTGGTTTAATTCTAAAAGTTTATAATTAACAAAGAATTCCAAACCATTATGGGAACTGCTACCCGCATTGATCCCTACAAATTGATCATCGGCAGTACGTCGAGCCACCAATAAATTTTTAATTTGTGTGGTATAAAAAGTTACTTCGGTGTATACTTTATTTTTAAGCCAATTCCCTTTGAAACCCAATTCATAATTCCAACCTATTTCTGGCTTCAAATCGGTGTTTATTTGACCTTCAGGTGTCAATGTTTCAGCAAATGAAGGAACCGAAAATCCTTTGCTGACTGATGTAAATATATTTTTCCCATTGCTTACTTTATAGGACAAACCAACCCTTGGCGACCAAACATCCTCAAAAGTGAATGGCATTTTCTGACCGTCAGAATTATTTTCGAAAACATCTTCTAACGAATATTTGGTTGTGTTTAATGCCAGACCGGTTTCCAGATGCAGCTTTTTTGAAATCCAAAGTTCCATTTGTAAAAAGTAGTTGACGTAATTTCGGTTTTGTTTGATGGCGCTGAACTCGTCACCTTTTATACTTCCTTGTCCGGGTTGCGATTGATATCCATTTTTAAATAATGAATATTGAAATTTTTCCGTTAATAATTCGTTTCCAAAACTCAGTTCGAAAGGTCTGGAAAACAATTGATCTTTATAATTCACATTGGAACGAAAACCTACCGAACTTATATTTTCATCTAAAATATCAAACGGTCTGGGTTCGTAAGCGTCTTTGAAATTTGAAAAAACACTGGTTTGTATGAACCATTTCTGAGAGAATTGATGATCGTATCCTAATCCTAGCATGTATTTGTCGTACGACTCAAAACCTTGTGCGGCTGCCCAAGTAACGGCAGCCTTCTGTGGATTATTATTAATATCCGTCTCATTGATAGAACTGGGAATAAAAGCTTTCAATTGGGTGAAAATCCCCAAAAAAGATAAAGAGCCATGGGAAGCTATTTTTTGTTTGGCGTGCAGGTTAAATGATTTTCTTTTATAGGAACTGTTTTCCCTGAATCCGTCACTTTGTAAATCCGTAAAACTTGTAAATAAATTCGTTTTGGAATCGCTGTATCCTACCGAAAGACGTTGCTGCAACAAACCAAAACTACCAAAAGTAACGGTTGATTTTCCAAACGATTCCAGCAAAGGCGTCTCTCTTGAAAACAGCTGAATTACACCACCTAAACCAGAACCAAAACTAGTGGAATTTGGTCCTTTTATGATTTCTATTTTTTCGATTGAAGACAAATCAATATCATCAATCGTAGTTTCGCCTTCACCCGAAGTTAGTGGAATCCCGTCAAAATACGCTTTTATTTTATTGGTTCCGTATTGAGATCGGGCGCCAATGCCACGAATCGTAATCCTGTTGGTGTTCCAAGCGCCTTGTTGCATGGTAACGCCGGGGATTTTATTTAGAACCGGAGTCAGTATAATTCCATCGGTTTTATTAATGTCAGCGGTAGTAATCACTGAAACGGAAAAAGCAGTGTTTTGAAGCACACTTTCAATCGGTGAACCCTTCAATTTGATTTCTGAAAGGGCAATGGTGTCTTTTTTTATTTGTCCAAAAACAACAGTGGTACTTAATACAAAAAGAAGGAAAGAAAGAGAATTTTCGAACAATTGCTTGAGTATTTGAATGAATAAAAACGTTTATAAAGTTACCTTTTTCTTTTATCTTATAAAAGAACTTATAGTTCGAATTTCGGTTTGCGGATTCAACGTCTTTCCTGTACACTTCCAAAATAAAATCACTGCATCAAATTGCATGTAAGACTTGATTTTATTCTCTAAGCACCCTTTTCCTAAAACTTATTAGTATTTAATTTAAAAAAAATCAACCGTTTACGGGAAACCGTAAAATAGCTGTAATGGCATTAATTATGTTTGTAATGCAAATACTAATGATTAAGAAAATAAACATTTAAAACTTTGGAAACAGCATGCTGATATAGGGGAATTTCATTACCGTATCCATTTGTGATTTGTTCTTGACTGAAACACTTTGCTTATCGAGGCCTAAGAAGTTTACAGCCAAAGTTTGTTTTAAAAATATTGCTTTGCGACTTCCATGTTATAATGGGGTTTTGGTTAATCAAGTGTTGCAAAGCGAAAAAAAGACTGTCGGTGACGATGGTCTTTTTTGTTGGTAAAGATTGGAAAAGACAAAAAGGACGTGAAATCAATACCAATTAACCATATTCCTAAAAAAAATAATTATATTTGAGCAATATCACTAAAAGTGGGTATTGCATAAATAAAATATTACTCGTTTTTTTGCATAAATTATAAGGCAACAACTATAAATTTAAATATTATGATAAAAATTCTATACTTATTGATTGTTGGTATGGTTTGCTTTTTATTCAAAATAATACAATAAGCATCCTTTCTGACGGCGATAATTTTTAAAAAGCTATTATTTTAAAAGACAGTGAATGATTTAAAGGGCTTCCGAAAAGGAAGCTTTTTCTAATTAACAAGATTACTAGGGTTAACCCGACCTAATTATGTATTAGGCATAAAAAGTACTTTCTTAAACCCGCACTTATAGCTTGACTAATACGTGAATTATATAAAAATTAAACCCTCTAATACTATTTTAACGGACGCGCCGTTCTTAAAATACTTTATATTTGCATTGAAAAATAATTAGCCTTAATTTATGAAAAAGCCACTTTTTGCATTCCTAATCCTTCCAATATTGTTTTTAGTATCCAGTTGCAATCGTGGAAAAGCAGCTGACATAGAAACCGGAAAAGAAAAAACTTTAACCGTTCAAACTGATTCAGTAAAAGAACCAATAGCCCAAACCATCGACACTGTTGATTATAACAAAAGAATGGTGGCATTGAGCAATAACGACACTACGGGAAGATGGCCGGTAAAAACACCTTACCCTTTAGCCGGAGCATTATTGCCCTACAACAGAATCATCGCTTATTACGGAAATCTATATTCGAAAAGAATGGGGATTTTAGGAGAAATACCAAGAGCGGAGATGCTTAAAAAATTACAAGGTGAAGTAGCCAAATGGCAAGCAGCAGATCCTTCTGTGAAAGCTATTCCCGCTTTGCATTACATTGCTGTGACCGCCCAAGGCGCGCCTGGAAAAGACAACAAACACCGCATGAGAATGCCATTTAAACAAATCGACACCATTTTAAGTTGGGCAAAACCTATTAATGCTTTAGTGTTTGTAGATATACAAGTGGGTCACAGTAATGTAAAAGACGAAGTTACTAATCTGGAACAATACCTTTCACTTCCTAATGTTCATTTAGGAATTGACCCTGAATTTTCATTAAAAAACGGAGAGATTCCCGGATCTAAAATTGGGCACTTTACTGCTGATGACATCAATGACGCTATTGACATTTTAGCTAATATTGTACGCAAAAACAAACTGACTCCAAAAGTGCTTGTTGTACACCGTTTTACGCAAGGAATGGTGAAAAATTATAAAAATATAAAAAAGGTGCCAGAAGTTCAAATCGTAATGGACATGGATGGTTTTGGTGATAAAGTGCTGAAAAAGGATTCTTATGTGAGTTATATTTATAGAGAACCGGTTCAGTTTACCGGGTTTAAATTATTCTATAAAAACGATATTAGAAAAAACTGGGTGATGTACACTCCGGAAGAGTTGGTGAAATTTACTCCTAAACCTAGCTACATTCAATACCAATAATTCCTATAAATAAATTTTCGATTTATGAAAAATAGTGCTTTTTTAGTTTTTGCCGGTCTTTTTTTATTAGTCGGTTGTCACTCTGAAACCGGTAAGACCAAAAACGGGGTCGTTTTATCTGTTGCGCCCATTATTAAAAAAATAGCACCGAAAAAAACAATGGCTGACGCCGCGACAATTCTTTCCAAAAAAGAAGTGCCGATTTTATGCTATCATAACATTAAAGAATTGAAAGCGTCTGATGGCGAAATGACAAAGACATATACGGTTTCACCAGCAAATTTTGCTCAGCAAATGAAAGCTTTATCCGATGCCGGTTACCATAGCATTTTACCCAACCAACTGTATGATTATCTTGCATATGGCGTACCATTGCCTTCAAATCCGGTAATGATCACCTTTGATGATACGCGAGGTGAACAATTTAGTATTGGTGCTTCAGTGATGAAAAAATACGGGTTTACAGGAGTGTTCTTTGTAATGACCGTTTCAATTGGTCGTCCGGGTTATCTGAGTAAAGAGCAAATTAAAAGTTTATCTGATAGTGGAAACGTGGTTGCTGCCCATACTTGGGATCATCACATGGTGACTAAATATGCTGGTGACGACTGGAATACCCAATTGGTAAAACCCAAAAATAAATTGGAAGAAATCATTGGCAAGCCCGTGACTTATTTTGCATATCCATTTGGCTTGTGGAATAAAGCAGCAATACCGGAGTTAAAAAAGAGCGGATATCAAATGGCTTATATTCTAGCGACAAAAAGAGATTCTGTTGATCCTTTATACACCATCAGACGTATTATTGTTGCCGGTCAATGGTCTACTCCAAGCACAATGGAGGCAATAAAATCTTCTTTTAATAAGGAATTGTAAAGAATACAGAAGTTAGCTATTCTAACTTATAAAATAGAAACGCCCTATTCTTGTTATGAGAATAGGGCGTTTTTTATTCGTTTAACTTATAAAATGAAACCCAGTAATCACTATCGAATATCCATCTATTACGGGTACAAAAAAACAGCATCCCGAATTATAAATCCTGAAATGCTGTTTGTTATTTGCAAATAAAAAGGAAGTGGATTCAATAAATTCACTTCCTTGATTTATATTATTCTAATTTACCTTGGAGACAACCAACTCTGCGGATTGTTGTAGGTCGTATTTTGAAGGATTAAAAATTTGATAACCGTTTTTCCGGTTTCGTTATTCGTTCTCACTCGTCCTAAACTTTGCTTGATGCTCACCTTATCGCCTTTGCTTACCGAAACCGAACTTAAGTTTTGATAAACAGTAAAGAAATCTCCATGCTGAATCATTACAGCTCTGTTTAACGGCGACAAAACAATAACACTTGTTACTTCCCCGCCAAATACTGCTCTGGCATTAGAACCCTGCTCTGTCGTGATTTCTACACCGCTATTATGAATCGTCAACGTAGTAAAAACAGGATGGGGTTGGTCTCCGTAGCCCAACGAAATAAATCCTTTTTCTACCGGGTAAGGCAATCTTCCTCTATTGGCTTTGAAGTTATCCGCAATTAATTTAGATTCCGGGGTCAATTCTATTTTTGATGAGGATACTGCGACTTTAGAAACCGGAGCACTTGGATTCGCTTTGGCTCTTTCTAATGCTGCTTTTCTATTGGCCGCCGCAATAGCTTCTCTTACTATTCTATTAATTTGTTTGTCAATAGAACGGGACTCTTGTTGTTTTTTTCTAATTTCCGCCTGAAGCTTATTCTTGTCTTTTTTAATAGTGCTTACTAATCTTTCCTGCTCTTTTTTCTCTTTTTCCAATGACAATCGCTCTTTTTCTTTTTCGGCAATCAGTTTTTGCTTGGCTGTTTTTTGCACATTTAATTTACCGTTGTAATCAAGGAGTTGGTTTGATTTTGAACTTATTTCCTCTCCTTGCATTTTTCGATAATTGGTGTACTGCTTCATGTATTGCGCTCTTTTATAAGCCTGCAGAAAATTCTCCGAAGACAACAAGAACATGGCTCTGCTTTCCTCAGAACGGCTTTTATAGGATTTTACGATCATCTGCGCATAATCTGCTTTGAGGATTTCCAATTCTTTTTTAAGCTTATTGATTTTTACCTGATTGACATACATGTCATTCCCCAAAAGCTTGGTTTGCTTTTCGGTAGTGTTTATTAATCTTTCTTTCAGCTTTATCTTATTGCTTTGGATAACAATTATATTTATCGCACTTTTTTCTTTTTTCTTTACGCTCTGCAAAAGTTTCTCGTTTTCGCGAATTTCTTTTTGGATTTGAGCTTTTCGTGCTTCTAATTTTTCTTGTTGTGATTCTTGGCTCCACATCAGTGATGTCGTACATATAAAAATTAGGCTAAGGAGAAATTTTGGCATATTAAAAAAATATTTTTTACAAATTTACTTAATTATAATTCTTTTATACCCATTTGGAACACTATAAGGAAAAGAAAGTTCTTCATCAAAGGTTACGGTGTTGTAATCTAAATTTATTTCGGTTTTACCTTTCGTCTGCAACGTGTTTATTAAAACATTAGAAGGCAATGTAGCCTCGTTGTACACTTTGCTGTCTGAATATGCTACTTTTATCGTTCTGTTTTCAGCAGTTTGCGTTATTTCCTGTCTTTTTACCAAAAATTTATCGGCATCAAAGAAAAAAGATTTCTTAGTATTCTTATTCGAAACATCATCTAATCTGTAGGTTCGTTCCGCCAGTGACTCCTTATATTTTCCTTTATTCAGATCATCTATTGCATCTCCTAACAACATATTTTGGATTTTAGTAAAATCTAAATCGGTTCCCAACCATTGACTTAACCCTCTAAAATCTCCTTCAAAATAACTGCCATTGATTTTCTCGTAATAGTTCACTGATGTTGGCGTAATCAATGCTTTTGCCATTGTAATTCCCAGAAAACGTATGCTTATCAAAATCTGTTCGTCTTTCTTAATTTTTATTTCTGCCGTAACATTTTGTGTCTGCTTGTCATCTGAATATCGGGCATTTGACTTAATATATAATGTAGAAAATTTGTTTTTATTGTTGTAATGATTTTCTATAATTTTATTTGCGGTCAAATGGGTTGCATTTGTACTTGCGTCAACCACTACCGATTTTGATTTACAGGACATCATTAAAACGAGTACTGCTAGTATTGTTATCTTTTTCATTATTTTTTTTCTTTTAATAATTGATTAGCTTTGGAAAAATACATTTCTTTTTTCTTGTCATCTCCCAAACCATTGTACGCTTCTCCAAGTTGGATATTAAAATTTATTTCCATTGTTTTGTCGTCTACCAAATAATCCAAACCCATTTCCAATATATCCTTGGCTTTTTTAAATTGCTTCAATTGATTATTCGCTAATCCGGAATAATAATAAAATTGCGGTTGCGATGGGAAAGACTCGATCATTGTCATGGCTTTTTTACCGACCGATTCAAATTGTTTCACTTCAGTATACGCTTGAAGCAAAAGTAAATTAGTTTCAACATCTTCAGAATCTCCGTTTTTTAAAGCGCGTTCATAATATTTAATGGCTTTATCCCATTGCTTTTTATTGTGATAAAACTTTCCTACTTCTTTGGCTACATTAACTTCTTTGTCCGAATCAAAATAACCGATTGCTTTTTCTAAATCGGGGGAATATTGCGGATTTTTATCGGTAAAAATCAAAAATTCATTCAACATTCTGTGCTTTATTTTCGAATCTATTTTGGCACTGGCCAAAGTAATATTCATCGCGTTTATTGCTTTTTGAGCCTCGTTATCCTGCAAATAATTTTTGAATAAACTCACCTGTGCCCATTCCGATGTTGGGATGGCTTCCGCTAATTTTTTGGCGGTTTCAAAGGCTTTTTCCTCTTCGTTATTTCTCGAATATAAATTTATCAACGCGATATAATTAGACTCTTCTTTCGGATCTTTCTCCATTTGGGTTATCAAATTGGATATTTCCGTGTTTTGATATTTTCCCTCCGACAAAATCTGTATTTTGTATAATTCCCTTCTTTCCGTTTTTCCAGAGGTCGCATTCAACTCATTGATCAGATCCAGCGCTTTGTAAAACTGACTTGTGGCCATATAAAGCGACGCCAAATCCTCTTTATATTTGCTGTTGAACGTGATTAGTTTATTGATTACCATTATCGCCTGACTGAAATTCTTGGTTTCATAACTCACATCATACATCCCAACCCAGAACCATTCATTGGCTGGGTCTATTTGGGTGGCGCGTTCAAATGAACTGTAAGCATTTCTATAATCTTTAGATGCTAAATAATTTTTTCCTAATTCAAAATAGACCGTCGCATTGTTCGGTTGTAACTTTAAACATTTGTCTAAGGAAACTATCGCTTTATCATAGTTTTCAATTCCTTTTTGAAGCAAAGACTCATAAAAAGAGTCTTCAAACTGATCCGCATCCTGTTTGATTTCCTCGGGCTCTGTTTGTGCCCATAACAAAGCAGAATTGCATTGCAAAACGAAAAGTATAAATAAGAATGATAATTTTTTCATTTTTATAAAATTAAACACAATGCAAATGGCTCAATGTTATTAAATTATTTTAGATTTTTGATTAACGATTCTTGATTGCTGATTTCAAAGATAGGTTAAATCGGAAATCAAAAATCGTTAATCATCATTCTTCAATCTGTCTATTCCAACACCGAATAATCTCCGAGACTAATGCTGGTAAAATTACCATCAAAACTGGCGTGATTCCCTATCATTGCATTATCAAGATTGGCATTTTTTATATGCGAATGCGTTTGTACCAAACTATTTTTTATAGTACTGTTTGCTATATGACATCCATTTCCTAAAGACACATTAGGTCCAACGGTTGCATTAATCAAAACAACATCTTCGCCAATATAACATGGAGGAATGATCGTTGAATTTTCTAACCTAACATCAAAGTCCACTAAATGTTCCCCATCATTATGTAAAAACCCCAACATTCTGGAATTTGTTTCTACCGTTACATTCTTATTTCCGCAATCCATCCACTCATCAACTTTACCGGGAACAAATACCATGCCTTTTGCCATCATTTGTTTTATTCCATCGTTAATTTGATATTCTCCACCGTGAATAATGTTATTATCCAAAACTAATTGAAGTTCGTTTTTTAAAACGGCAACATCTTTAAAATAGTAAATTCCGATAACGGCAAGGTCCGAAACAAATTCCGCAGGTTTCTCCACCAGTTCAACTATTTCATTTGCATCGTTTAAGTTGATTACACCAAAAGCTTCCGGATGATCTACTTGTTTTACCCAAATAACGCTATCCGCATTTTGATCTAAATCGAAATCGGCTCGAATTAAAGTATCGGCGTAAGCAATAACAGCTGGTCCGCTCAAAGAATCTTTAGCACACATAATAGCGTGACCTGTTCCTAAAGCTTCGTTTTGGTAATAAATCGTTCCTTTGGCGCCTAATTTTTGTGCGATAGCAATTAATTCCTCTTCTACTTTTTTGCCAAAACTTTCGTGAATAATAAAAGCTACTTCTTCAATATCTTGATTCAATACCCCTGCAATATCTTCTACCAAACGGTGAACGATTGGTTTTCCAGCAACAGGAATTAATGGTTTAGGAATGGTTAACGTATGTGGGCGAAGGCGTGATCCACGACCAGCCATAGGGACAATTATTTTCATGTTATTTTTAATTATTGTTCTTAATACTTCAAAATTCAATATTCCAAGTTGAATATTCAACCTTTTAAATTTTGATTATTTCAATTACTTATTTTTACTTCTCGACGTTTCTAAGCTTTTCACAAATATTGAAATTAATTCATCATTTTCTTTAATTGCTAAACTTAAATGTTGTTCTTCTTTTATAAACAAATTAGCTCTATGAATTATTTTCATACACGAATGTGTCTCTCTAAGTTCTTTTAAAACTACTGACATTTTGTGAATGAAATCATTTCTTGATTCTGCACTTTGCGCTTCACTATAATTTAAAGAAGGTGAAGTTCCAGAACGAACAATTTGTCCTGACAAATGATTTCCCGCTTTACTATTTTTAAGGTTATCTGCAATTTCAATAATGATAACCGCAAAATCAATTAGCCTTTCGTGCAAATCAAATTTTTTCATATTTCATTTTTTACTTCAAAATTGAACATTCCAAATTGAATATTCAACCTTCTTTTAATTTTTGAACTTAGAACATCGAACTTGGAATTTTGAATGTTGAAATTTCAAACCTACTTCACTCCCGTACTTCCAAAACCACCTTCACCTCTGGAAGTTTCGGTTAATTCCTGAACTTCAATCCATTCGGCACGTTCATGTTTGGCTATGATCAGTTGTGCTATACGTTCCCCATTTTCGATTACAAATGGTTGGTTGGATAAATTTACTAAAATTACACCTATTTCACCACGATAGTCGGCATCAATAGTCCCAGGAGAATTAAGCACTGTGACCCCATTCTTGGCGGCCAATCCACTTCTTGGGCGCACTTGCGCTTCGTATCCTATAGGTAATTCAATAAAAAGACCGGTTTTTACGATGGCTCTTTCTAACGGTTTTAGTATAATAGAATCGGTTAAATTGGCTCTTAAGTCCATTCCTGCCGAAGCTTTGGTTTCATAATTTGGTAAACTATGAATTGATTTATTGATGATGTTTATTGTCATGGTTTTGTTTTTTAGCCCTGATAGCAGTGAAAATCCTTTTATATAATGTCAGGGTTTCGAACCCTGACATTATATAAAAGATTGTAACGAATAGCAGGAATTAGCTCCTAAAAATTCAGTAGGATAAATTTAATTCTTTTTGGCGTTTAAAATTCTGGATAATGTTTCTTTTTCGTTGTAATATATGAAATACATGAATGCAAGTAATAACGAAATACCAACATAATAATTTTCTCTAAAACCATAAAATGAAATCGCCGAAAACCCAATTGATAAGCTGAGATATCCCCCTATTTTCTTAGCATCATACGGAATTGGATAGTATTTGTTTCCTAGATAATAGGAGATAACCATCATGCTTCCGTAGGCCGCAATTGTCGCAATTGCAGACCCATAATAACTCATAGTTGGAATGAGCAGGTAATTCAATGCCAATGTCACTATAGCGCCAATGATAGAGATATAAGCCCCGATATACGTTTTGTCGATGAGTTTGTACCAGACAGAAAGGTTCGTATAAATGCCCAAGAAAAAATTAGCCAAAATAATCAACGGAACAACTTTCATGGCTTCCCAATAAGAAGGGTCTCGGATCATCAGATATTTTAAAACATCTGCAAAAACAATTACCGACAATAAAATAAAGGAACCAAAGATGACAAAATATTTGGTGACCGTGGCATAGGTTTGCGGTGCATTGGGTTCCGAAGAATGGCTAAAGAAGAACGGTTCGATTCCCAGGGTGTAAGCGGTCCTATACAATACCATGAACAAACCCAATTTATAGCAAGCCGAATAAACTCCAACTTCGGTTTCGGCAATATTTGCCGGCAACCATCTTCCTAAAAGGATTTTGTCGAATTGTTCATTTATGGCAAAAGCAATTCCGGCTACCATTATGGGCAAGGCGTAACGCATCATTCGTTTCCAAAGCTCCAAATCAAATTTCCATTTTAATAAAAAGTAATCAGGCGACAGGACCATGAATGTTAATAAACTGGCAATGATATTGGCCAAAAAAATATAACCAATTTGAAAATTATCTATAAATAAGGAACCTAAAAAACTGTCTGGATGTGATTGAGCAATCTGAGGTAAATAGACTAAAAAGAAAACGCTTAAGCTAAGATTAACAATAACATTTCCAATTTTTATCGCGGAGTAAACCATTGGTTTTTGATACGCTCGTAATTTTGAAAACGGAACAATAACCAGGGCATCCAATACTAAGATCCAAATGGTATAGGTTATGTACTGTGAGTCTATTCCGGACCATTGAGAAAGTGTGTTTCGGTATAAAAGTCCTAGGAATAAAAAACAAATTGAGGTCCAAAAAATAGAAACCATAGTGGTTTCAACAACCACTTTTTTATTGGTTTCTTTATTATAGAACCTAAAAAAAGCAGTTTCCATTCCGTAAGCAAGAATGACATTAAAGAAAATCATGTACGCAAAAATGATAGAAACTTTTCCATACTCTGCTGTTGGTAATAAATCAGTATATAAAGGAACCAATAAAAAACTGAACATTCGCGGAATGACTGTCGCTAATCCATAAATAACAGTCTGTTTAAAAAGATTTTTATATAGTCCCAAAATGGTGCATCAATTAATATTATAAAAACAAAAATAACTATTTCTTTGGTTTAATCGTACTTGGATACGTAATCATTGGTTTTTCTTTGGGGTTATTTATTTTGAAAAAATAGCTTTTGCCGTTGCTTTTATATTCCAATAGTGCTTCGGTTGCTTTCAAAACAAATTTAGGTTTGGTAATAACTGGCGCTTGGTTGCCATATTCTTTACGGCTATCCTTGTGCAAAATTAAATCTGGAGTGGTATGATTTGGAGCTAAATGAGCCACAAAAGTGTTTTTTGTTACCGGTTCAAAATTGGCTTCCTGATTTTGAAAATAGATTTTTACTAATTGGATATCCTTGGAAAGCGGAGCTTCAAATTCAATATAAAAAAAAGTTCCGCTTCCTTTAGATTCTTTTAAGTCAATCCATTTCTGATAATAAACTGATTTTATCTTTTGCGGAAAGCTGATTTTTATGTCTTCTTTTGGAGCACAGTAAACCAGACTGACTATAATTAATAATAGGAACATAATTTGTAAAGAAGTTTTCATCTTTCAGCGATTTAACTTAATCCCTCTTCGTTTAATATTTTTAAGAAATGAAATCCTTTTGGAACGAAACCTTGGTTGTAATAAAAACGGTGTGCAGTGAAGTTTCCGGTAAAAGCGTCCAAAACAATCATCGTACAGCCCGTTTCTTTGGCCAAAGCATCAACATAATCCGTCATCATCTTACCCAAACCTTTGGAACGATGATCCGGATGCACAATAAAGTTGTCAATCTCTATGTATTTTCCCGACCAGAGTTTTGTTCCCGACCAGAAACCTGAAACAGCCACGCAAATCTCATTTTCAAATACGGCAACCTGCTTGTAATTATGCGGAATCATCTCCACCAGATACGATTCATATTTCTCTGAAGTGAATTTGGGATATAAAAAACGCATTACTTCAATATTAGCAAGCATTTCTTCTATTGTGGTCAGTTCTTTGATTATTAAAGGCATTGTCTCTTTTGTTTTTTTAAGGTATAAAATTAATAAAAAAAAAAGCCACGCAATAGCGTGGCTCTTTAAAATATATAGAATAAATATTCTTATCCGTTCAATGCTTCAGCTCCACCAACAATCTCTAAGATCTCATTAGTAATAGATGCTTGACGTGCTTTATTGTAGGTTAATTTCAACTGATTTCTCAATTCAGTTGCATTATCAGTTGCTTTGTGCATGGCAGTCATACGAGCGCCGTGCTCCGATGCAAACGAGTCACGAATACCTTTGTATAGTTGTGTCTTCAATGATTTTGGAATCAAAGTCAATACAATTTCTTCTTTTGAAGGTTCAAAAATATAATCTCCTGTTGAAACTGGTTTATCCGATTTAATAGGTGCAAGTGGCAAAAATTGTTCCGTTTGAATAATTTGTGTCGCTGCATTTTTAAATTGATTATAAATCAATTCAATTTTGTCATATTCACCTGAAACAAATTTCTGAGTTAACAGGTCCGAAATTAAAGCCACATTATCAAAAGTCAAATTATCAAAAATAGCACTTTGATTATCAACTACTGAAAGTGTTTTGCTTAAAACATCGTTTCCTTTTTTTCCTATGGCAAAAACATCCACTTGTTTGTCTGCATAAAATGCAGCACGGTTTTTAGCTTCTTTAATTGCATTCGTATTAAAAGCACCAGCTAAACCTCTGTTTGAAGTGACAACAACAAGTAATACTTTCTTTACTTCACGTTGTGTGGTAAATTCTCCTCCTATATCACCATCAAGTGTAGCAGAAAGATTTTGCAATAATTCCGTTAATTTTTCGGCATAAGGGCGCATCGCAGTGATTGCATCTTGTGCTTTCTTTAGCTTTGCTGCAGAAACCATTTTCATTGCCGATGTAATTTGCATCGTAGATGAAACGGAAGTAATTCTATTACGGATTTCCTTTAAATTTGCCATTGTTTTGTAAGTATGAAGACTTAAGTATTAAGTATTAAGTACCCAGAAAATCTTGATACTTAATACTTCTTACTTAGTACTTTTTAGTTATATTTTGCTGATAATTCTTTTGCTACAGTTTCAATTACATCAGTAATTTCGTCTGTTAATTTTCCTGCTTTCAAAGCATCAAGAGTTGCTCTGTGTTTGTTGTTCAAGAATTCCAAGAAATCTTTCTCAAATTCTCTCACTTTGTTCACAGGAACATTTCTCAATAAGTTTTTAGAACCAGCATAGATAATCGCAACTTGGTCTTCAACAGTATAAGGATCGTTCAAACCTTGTTTCAAGATTTCAACATTTCTTTTTCCTTTTTCAATTACGTTTAAAGTAACAGCATCTAAATCAGAACCAAATTTAGCAAACGCTTCCAATTCACGGAACTGTGCTTGATCTAGTTTTAATGTACCCGCCACTTTTTTCATTGATTTAATTTGTGCATTTCCTCCAACACGAGATACCGAGATACCTACGTTAATTGCCGGACGAACCCCAGAGTTAAACAAATCTCCATCCAAGAAAATTTGACCATCTGTAATCGAAATTACGTTTGTTGGGATATATGCAGAAACGTCACCAGCTTGAGTTTCAATAATTGGTAAAGCAGTAAGAGAACCACCACCTTTTACAATTGATTTCAATGAATCTGGTAAATCGTTCATGTTTTTAGCAATTCCATCATCTGCAATTACTTTACAAGCACGCTCTAATAATCTACTGTGAAGGTAGAAAACGTCTCCAGGATATGCTTCACGTCCCGGTGGTCTTCTCAATAAAAGAGAAACCTCACGGTAAGCAACAGCTTGTTTCGATAAATCATCATAAACAATTAAAGCCGGACGACCTGAATCTCTAAAATATTCTCCAATTGCAGCACCTGCGAAAGGAGCATATACTTGCATAGGAGCTGGATCAGAAGCATTAGCTGCAACAATAATGGTATAAGCCATTGCACCTTTTTCTTCTAACATTTTAGCAATTCCTGCTACAGTTGACGCTTTTTGCCCAATTGCAACATATATACAAAATACAGGTTTTCCTGCATCGTAAAATTCTTTTTGATTTAAGATAGTATCGATACAAACAGTTGATTTACCTGTTTGACGGTCACCAATAACTAGCTCACGTTGTCCACGACCAACCGGGATCATAGCATCTACTGCTTTTATACCTGTTTGCAATGGCTCAGTAACTGGTTGACGGAAGATAACTCCAGGAGCTTTTCTTTCTAAAGGCATCTCGTATAAATCTCCACCGATTGGCCCTTTTCCATCAATTGGAAAACCAAGGGTATTTACTACACGACCTACCATTTGTTCTCCTACTTTAAGAGAAGCAATACGTTGTGTTCTTTTAGCAGTTGAACCTTCTTTGATTCCAGTAGATGGTCCTAAAAGTACCACACCAACATTGTCTTCTTCAAGATTCAAAACAATAGCTTCTAATCCATTGTCAAATTCAACTAATTCTCCGTATTGAACATTCGAAAGCCCGTAAACACGAGCAATACCATCTCCAACTTGAAGTACTGTTCCTACTTCTTCTAGTGTAGCACCAGATTCAAAACCTTCTACTTGCTTTCTTAATATTGCTGAAATTTCAGCAGGTTTGATTTCCGCCATCTTAATTTATAATTTAGACACTTAAATGTGTAATAAAACTAATTACTTAACTCTCTTTTTAATACTTGTAATCTGTTGGCTACTGAAGCGTTGTATTGCTTGTCGCCTATTCTTAGAATAAATCCCCCAATGATTGAAGCATCTACTATATTTTCTATTGTGATTTTTTTATCCGAAAGGGTTGCGATTTTAGCTAAAACTTTAGCTTCTAATGCCGCATCCATAGGAATAGCTGTAGTAACTTTTGCTACTTCAACACCATTCGAGATATCAGATAATTTACTGTATTCTACTGCAATCGCTTCAAGAATTTCGAATCTTTTGTTTTCAAATAACAAATGAAATAATCCTTGAGTAACTGCATCAATACCTGCAAAAACCTCTAAAAGTGCTTTCTCTTTAACCTCAACTTTTAAAGTCGGATTTTGAATAAAAGTACTTAATTCCAAGTTTCCGTTGATTGTTGAAGCAATCAATTTCATATCGTTATTCACAACTTCGGCAACACCTTTTGAGGTTGCTAAATCTAAAATTGCTGTTGCATAACGAATTGCTGCTCTTGTACTTGCCATAATTAGTTCAGTTTTACGTCACCTAACATTTTCTCAACTAATTTAGTTTGAGCTTCTTTGTTAGACAATTCGTCTTTCAATAATTTTTCTGCAATACTCAATGACAAAGTAGAAACTTGTAATTTCAATTCAGCCATAGCTGCATTTTTTTCACCTTCGATCGCTAATTTAGCTTGTTCGATCATTTTCAGACCTTGAACTTGCGCTTCATTTTTAGCATCAGCAACCATTTTCTCTTTCATTTCACGAGCATCTTTAAGCATGTTGTCACGCTCTAATCTTGCTTCTTGTAAAATACGTTGATTGTCAGCTTGAAGATTTTGCATTTCTTTTCTAGCATTTTCAGCAGAAAGTAATGCATTTTTGATTCCTTCTTCTCTATCATTAACTGCATCAAGAATTGGTTTCCAAGCGAATTTTTTTAATAAGAATATCAATCCAACAAATATTACTATCTGCCAAATAAACAAACCAAACGAAAAATCATTTATTAACTTATCCATATTATGTATCTATAAAAATATTTAATTTAATAATAAAACAATAGTCACAACCAACCGTTGTAACTATTGCTTTTTAAGTTTTAATTAAGATGCGAATAACGCAGCGAAACCAATACCTTCAATAAGTGCAGCTGCGATAAGCATAGCTGTTTGGATTTTTCCAGAAGCTTCTGGCTGACGAGCAATAGCGTCCATTGCTGAACCACCAATTCTACCAATACCTAAACCTGCTCCGATAACAATCAATCCTGCTCCTACAATAGTTGGAATTTCCATAATATATATATTAAAAATTAAACATTCAATTTGATTTTAGATTGAAGATTAACGATTTTTGATTTCAGAATTGCAAAATCTGCAATCAAAAATCAAGTTTCAAAAATCTGAAATCTAGTGAGCTTCGTCGTGATGATGCTCTTCATTTCCTGCTCCAAAATAAAGTGCAGATAACATGGTAAAAATATACGCTTGTAAAAAAGCAACCAATATTTCAAGGATAGAAAGCGCAAACGCTAATCCAAAAGATAATGTACTTCCAATCCAGCTTTTAAATATAAACATTAAACCAATGATGCTCATCAAAACAACGTGACCTGCTAACATATTAGCATACAAACGTATCATTAACGAAAAAGGTTTAATGATTGTTCCTAACAATTCTATCGGTGCCAAGATAAATTTCATTGGAGTTGGCACACCTGGCATCCAGAAAATGTGTCCCCAATAGTTTTTATTAGCTGTTAGCGTTGTAATTATATAAGTTAAAATTGCTAATGATACTGTAATAGCGATATTTCCAGTTACATTAAATCCAAGTGGCATCAATCCTAAAATATTAAGAAAAAGAATAAAGAAAAATATAGTAAGCAAGTAGCTCATGTATTTTTTATAGTTTTTTTCTCCAATATTTGGAATTGCAATTTCGTCACGTACATACAAAACTAGAGGTTCAAAAATACGCCCTACTCCTGAAGCGATTCCGTTGTTTTTAGCATACGATTTTGCCAAACCACCAAACAATAAAAACATAAACAAGGAAACCAACATTATACCAATAACGCTTTTAGTGATGGAGAAATCTATCGGTCTAACATTTGTCGGAAAACCGTTTTCTCCTTCTGTTAATTCTCCAGAAGCATCGGTTTTGTATATTTTTTCGTGGTGTAAAACATAATAATTACCATTGTGTTCAGCTGTTTCTTCACCATGATGAAATTTTGAAGAAGAAAAAACCTGCACACCATTATCCCAAAGAATAATTGGTAATGAAAAACCATAATGCGCACCTGTTTCTTCATCTACATTAAATGTAAAATCATGAGAATCCAAAAGGTGATGATTGATAAATTCTTTGATTTTAGATTTTACATCTGTTGGTTCAGCATGAGCTCCTTCAGCTGCTTCATGGGCAACTTCCGTTTTTACTTTCACAGTATCCTGTTCCGGATTTGCAAAACTAATTAAAGGAAGACACGCTACTAATGTCGCTATTATAAATCTAAGTGGTTTGTTTGAAATCACCATAACAGTTAAATATCTTAATTTATTACGTTTCTAAAATTTGGTGCAAATGTACATTTTTTATTAATATTCAAAAGCATATAAAAAAATTATTTTTCGGGCATTCCGCTTATAAAACTCCTTGTTTATTGATTTTTGTTTAATATTCGTATCGTAAGGATGGTTTCCATTGCTAAAAAGAGAATAAACATCGCGAAAAAATTCTTTTTCTCTACGCTGCTATTCTCCCCTGACGCTTGCAATACAGGCCTTAAAATCAAATAACAAACAACCATTTTAATACTTGTGCTCAGTAGAAATGACATTCCAACATTGTCAAAACTTTGTTCTTTTACTTTCAACAAAACAACAAGGACTATTACGGACAAAATTGAAAATAGTAAATAAAGTGCCTCTATCGAATAATGAAAAGTGGTATCATCTACATTAAAACTGTAAAAAATAATTTTATGTAGTACATACGATACTACTATAAGCAATGCTAAACTCAAAAGCGGTTTGTAATTTTTTAAATTCATTAGATTGTTTTTTACCGAAAGTCAAAAGAACTCAAGGTATTTTATAGGTTTTAGTATTGTTTTTATTGGAATTTATTCTGATTTGTCGATTTCCTTTACTTGTCGTATGACATTGTATAAGGCTAATGCGACTCCTACCATCACTAAAATCTTATTGTAATACACCTTGGGGCTGGGATGATTTTCGTCTAACCAGTTTCCAAGATAGGAAAACAGAAAAATAATTGCCCCCATTTGAATTGGGATATTTATCAAAGCAAGCCATTTATTAGCTTGTTTTTTGTTGGGTTTGTTGTCCGTCATTTGGCATTAGATTCTTAATATTGGTTTTCATAATGCATGAAGCACTAAAATCAGCACCTGGCTCTACTGCTAATTTGCCACAGATGACTTCTCCATGAATACTTGATTTTGATTTTACATTCAGGACTTCTGCAACTTGAATCTTACCCTCAAATTTTCCTTCAATATCCGCATTTTTGCATATAATATCTCCGGTAACAATCCCTGCAGGTCCAATAACTATTTTGCCGCTGGATTGAAAATTACCAATTAATTCTCCGTCCAGTCTAAAATCAGCCTGAGAAATAATATCTCCTTTTATAATAGTCCCTTCAACAATTCTGTTGGTTTTCCCAAGAAGATCCGTATATGATTTTGGCTTTTTATCAAACATCGTTATTGAGTTTTGGGTGCTAAATACGCATCAAGATTTTTCTTGATTTGGATCACTTTGTAATTTTCATTAGAAATCACAATTGCAGGTTCGTCGATTTTATATTTTTTATCTTCTTTTAATGCTTTAACAATAGCGTTTGCATAAACTTCTGAATTAATGCCGTGAATGGTTATAAAATTTTCCTTCTCCGTGTAAACATCATAGGAAAAAGTTATATTTTGATGATTTTCAATGGTGATGAATTTCTTTATTTTTTCGTCAATTGCTTTTGTGTTATTATCTTCTCTACTTCCCACTTTATAAAGAATTTTCCAGTTTTTAGCATCGGTAGTATTAAAATTCATTTGTTCTAAAAACGGAATCTGAGTCGTCACTATTTCTAGTGCATTCTTCCCTTCTTCACTATTTGGATAATTATCCGCAACATATTGCAAAGCCGTTTTATAAGCTGCTAATCCTCTTAATTTTCCAATAGCGTTTGCTTTAAGCAGTTCAAATTTAGACACAATTTCATCGCCGGAAAACTGAGTAATCAAAGCATCAGATTTTTCCAATACAACCAAAAATTGCTCTTCCTTATAGAGTTTATACCATTTATTATATTCACTTTCCGGCGTTTCATTGGCCAAAGCCTCATTTGCATTGGTATTGTTTATTATTTGCGCATAACGAGAATCCGGGAATTGAGCAGAAATTCTTTTTCTCATCTCTTCGGCTTTGTTTGCATCTGTAATTTGGTAAATTTTAAACAAGTTGTACATCGTGGGAAGGACTAGTTTTTCTTCCGGATTATTCTTTAACAATTGTTCTAATTTGTTGCTGGCCAAATCGTATTCCTTGAATTTTTCTTTATAGACAACCCCAAGTTGGTAATAGACGAAATTACGTTCTTTTGCAATGCTGTCTAGTGCTGTTTGTGATGTTGGAAGTTGTTTCAAATAATAATCAGTTGTATATTCTTTGATTATTTTTTCTTCTGCCAATGCATTTTCTGCGGTTGGTATTTTTCCATCTATAGTATCCTTTTCTTTTAAATCAGTTTTGCCTGCAGACAATCTCCAATTCCCGCTTAAGAAACGTTCTCCCCATATTTTTTTAAATTCTACTTTTCCAAAAGCGACAGTTGTAGGATTATAAAAATAGAAAACACTTGCTTGATTCAAGCTGGCGTCTGCAATTGACGGAGGTGCCAACGATGCTTTTTTTGGTTTTCCCAAATCTTGGTCGGAAACGACCGGGTCAATAGTGGTTGGTTTAGTATTTCTCTCTATTCTTGCAAGTCTCTCTTTTTCTTTTTCTTCTAAAATTTTCTTGGTTTCGTCTGACTTTTTTAACTTATCAATATAATTTTCAAAATATAAAACTCTATCTGTTTCCAACAAAGATGCGACATGAATGATACTATCATTTCTTTTGGCAATAGCTTCATATTGTATAACCTCATCTAAATTTTTTCTGGTTTTTTGAATCGAAAGAAATTCTCGGGTTTTAGTATCCAGTTTTACAAGTGTACTGTCATAATACTTTGCCGCGATTGGATATTCTGCATTTTTGAAATACATATTCCCTAAATTTCGGTAATTTGAAGCAATTAAATATTGATCTGTTGGTACTTTTTTAAGAGAAGAATTATAATACTTCAAGGCCTGTTTCTGATTGTTATTTTTATCGTGAAACACTCCCATTTGATAGTAAATGACATCTAAAAAAGGTCGGTTTTCTCGATCAGCAACAAGCGTTTTAAATATTTTTGAAAAAGCCGTCGTATCTCCTTTTTCATAATCAAACAATTGTGCTTTTTTGGCTTGAGCCTGAATAACATATTCTCTTGCCGCTTTTCTTTTCATATCAATAAGCGACTGATAACTGTATATTGCACTGTCATTTTTTCCTAATTCTTCATACAATTGTCCCAGTATAAAATGATATCTCGCTTTTTCAGCTTTGATTTTAGTGTACTTTTCGGCTATTTTTAATTTTGCTACAGCACTGTCTTTTTCCTCCAGATTCAGAAAAGCTTCTGATAAAAGCGCATTGGCATTAGCGACAACCTGATTGCTTAGTTTTTGTTCGTCTAAAAGTTTGGATATATTTTTAACTACCAAAGCATCGTTGCCTAAACGCATATTAGTTTTTTCGCGCCAAATTTTGGCTTCATAAATATTACTGCTGTTGGGATATTTGTATAAAATATAATTGAAAGCGTCTAATGCCGGGACAAATCTTTGATCGTAATATCGGGATTTGCCAAGCAATAAATAAGCTTCGTCAATCTGGCTGTTTTTTTCTCTTCCGCCAATGTTCATCGAATGTTTCTGAATTGCCTTTGTAGCTTTGGTTTCCGCTAATTCAAAATCAGCATTTTTTGGTTTTTCACCTACAATGAAATCCTCTTTCATTTGCATTCTTTCGATAGGCAAACGTTTCCAAAAATTATCTTTGTTATTTGCTTTTATTCCTACAACACCCTTGTCTAATGCTATTTGACCGTTGTATAAAATATTATATTTAGTACTTAACGCATGGGATTTTCTAGCCAAAAAAGTATCCTTTTTGGTAGAACATGCTATCAGAAATAGCAAAAATCCTATGGAAATTAATTGCCTGAATGTGTTGGTTTTCAATGGTAAACGTTTTTTATCAATTAACTTTTAAAAATAGCTTTTCGTATACTGACTTGTAAAAATACGTTTCTTTTTGATATCGTGGAAATTATTAGGTTTCTTTTTGATTCAGCGCTTCGCGTGAGGGATAGAAGCGGAAATCCTTTTTTATTCTTTTTTAAGAATAAAAAAGATTGAGAGCGAAAAGCCCGACCCGGAATTTTTCTTTCCGGGTCACGCCCAAATTAAATTCTTCCAGGCTTGACTGCTATAAATTTTGATTTGATAGCCTAAAAATAAACCGCTAATTCGCTAATTAAACACTCAAATTAATAACTGTAATTGGCAAATTAGCGGTAAACTGTTTTGTAAATAGTGCTAACTTAAATTTTAAACTGCAAAAAACAGTTCTAACTCCTGCAGCGTCTCTCTGGATGTTTGAATATCTTTTACAATTTCGCCTTTATTTAATGCTACAATTCTATCACAAACCTCAACGGTATGCATTAAATCGTGACTGGAAACCAGAACGGTAATAGCCGGCTTTTCGGCCAGTTCTTTGATTATTTTTTTTAATCGGTTAACCGTTGTCGGGTCTAGATTAGCAAAGGGTTCGTCTAGAATTACAACTTCAGGATTTCCTATAAGCGTGGCAATAATTCCAACTTTCTTTTGGTTTCCCTTGGATAAATCGCGTAAATATTTTTTGTTTTTAAGGATTTCCCCATTAAAAAACTCTTCGTGTTTGGCCAGCAAAGCATCAATATCGGCTTTGTTTTGACCGCGTAAATCTCCAATGAAATAAAAGTATTCTTCAGGAGTTAAGTAGCCAATTAAAAAACTTTCGTCCAGAAAAGAAGCGGTGAACGGTTTCCAGTTTTCGCTGGTGTTTACCTGAACGTCATTGTTGATAATGTTTCCGGTCGAAGGTTGGATTAAATCCAATAACAAACTGAAAAAAGTAGTTTTTCCGGCTCCGTTATTGCCTACTAATCCAAAGCTTTGCCCTTTTGGAATCTCAAGCGTTTCAATGTTTAGGACTGTGGTTCCGTTATATGTTTTTGAAAGGTTGTTTACTTGTATCATTTTAAAAAAGTTTAATCGGTTATTGGTTGATTTGGTTAATCGAATTATGAAAATTGACTGTTAACTCTTTTGCTTGTAAGCAGCAATGGTTTTATATTTTTCGGTTTTATAGACCTTTTCGATTAAGGAAAAAACCTTGTCTCTCAAAGCAAAACCTATTAGTCCGGCAATAGCGACCATGGCTAATCCTAAATTGGGATTCATTATTTTAGAACCAATCCAGTAAAGCGCCAAAGGCAATAGCAATTTTGGCAGCGAAATCAACAAGGTATTTACATTAAAAGCTTTTTTATCTCCAAAAGCTCCTTTGGTGGAATCTAAATCTATTGGCGTTTTTGTATAAGCACCTGCAAGAAGCACCAAATGCGAATTGACACCAATGTTATAAATCGCGCCCACAACAATAGTTAGGTATATTTGCCACCCAAAATACAAATAAAACGAAGCCAATAACGTCGAAACAACCGTGGCGATAACAATCAGCCACCATTTAGAACTCAAATATCCTTTGTAAGGAATGTTTTGCGTCATCATTAACTGGTAATAAGAGCTGTCCCAACTGGGCACAAATTGTCCGAAAGTGAATAAAAATCCTCCCGAAACAAAAATTCCTGCAAAGATGTGCATTATGGGATTATTGTAAGCCTCAATTTTATTGGTAAAGAACAGGAAACCGTAGAATAAAAACACCACACTCATGATCACTGTGGTTTTTGAACGTTTATTTCTTTTGATTAATTTGATGTCATTTTTTAAAAATGTTCCAAGAGTCCCAAATTGGTTTAACCAAGTCAAATCCTCGGTTTTGGCGATTTTGTTTTTGGTCGAAAGTCCCGCATCCAGGTATAAATTGTTTTTGAAATAATGGAAAGTAACATAATACAATCCCATTAAAACCAAAACCGGAAGCAGAAACATCCATTTTGTATGAAACAATCCGTCAAAAAACACAGCCGTATAATTAGTAATGTCAAAAAATTTATAATACTGAAAACCTGCTAAAACAAGCACAATTCCAACGAATATGGCAAAAAAGTTGTCTTTGTTATTCAACAATATATTCAGGAAATTATTGATATAAATCAACGAAACCATAGCCAGATACCAAAATATCACACTCACCACATCATATCCTTCTATAATCAAAACAACGGTAAACGGAATGAAGAAAAAAGCATGGACAAAATTAAAGAAAGACAAAACCGTTTTCCCTAAAGAGAAATGTACAATTGTTGGTTTTTTTATTGGTAAAATAAGTAGCGGCCTGATGTTCATCACTGGTATAGCCTGCAACAAAAGTCGAATTATCAAATCCATTAGCAGGTAGTAAATCAGAAATTTATTTACTGTGACCAATGGATCGAGATTCATTTTTTTAAGAATATAAAATGCTCCAATTCCTAACGCCAGGAAAACAATAGAAAAATAAGCAATAAGAAAGAACATCAAAATCTTTAATCCCAAATTAGTTGCGAAAGAAGCTGATCTTGAAAAAGCCTTCCATTCGAGATAAATAAAACGTTTAAACATAATAAAGTAGTTTGGTTTTACAGTAAGTAGCCGAAATAAGAAAAATGTTACGTTTTTTCAAATTTATATTCCGGATAAGTGGCTAGTAAGTACTCTTCCTCAAAAACTGAAATAAAAGAAAAGACTTTAATTTCTAGTTTTTGTTTAAAGGTACAATGGAAAAATGAAAAGGTATTAAAATTTCAAAATTTATCACTTTTAGAAAACATATCGGTTTACTATCTTTGTAAAAAAATAATCACATGTCTTCATTCTTGAAACTCACCATAAAAGAAGTAAAACGCGAAACTGCAACAGCGGTTTCGATACTTTTCAATGTGCCAGCAGAATTAAAACCCAACTATGCATTTATTGCAGGTCAATACGTAAATTTAAGATTAACACTTGACGGAAAAGAAATTCGTCGTGCCTATTCTATTTGTTCTTCTCCAGAAAGCGGGGAATTACGAATTGCCGTTAAAGCGGTAAAAAATGGTGCCTTTTCTCAATTTGCCAATACAAAACTAAAAGCGGGTGACGTTCTGGAAGTAGGAAAACCAGAAGGTAAATTCACCTTTGATCCTCAAGCGGACCGACAAAAAAATTATGTTGCTTTTGCAGCCGGAAGCGGAATTACACCTGTAATGTCAATTCTAAAATCGGTTTTAAAAAACGAACCTAAAAGCTCTTTTGTATTGGTTTACGGAAATAAATCTCCCGAAGAAACTATCTTTTACCAAGAATTACACGATTTACAATCACAATATGTGGGCCGCTTTTTTGTACATTACGTTTTCAGTCAAGCTAAAGCAGAAAACGCCTTATTTGGTCGCATAGAAAAATCAGCGGTTAATTTTGTGTTGAATAACAAACACAAGGAACTGGAATTTGATAAGTTTTATTTATGTGGTCCAGAAGAAATGATTAATCTGGTAAGTGATGTTTTAAAAGAGAAAAACGTAAAAGAATCGGCAATAAAATTTGAATTGTTCACGACTTCTTCCCATGAAAATGTGATAAAAGAGAATCTGGAAGGACATTCAAAAATCACTGTTATGGTGGATGATGAAGAAACGACTTTTGAAATGTCACAAAAACAAACTATCCTTGAAGCAGCATTAAAACAAGGTCTAGATGCTCCCTATTCTTGTCAAGGCGGAATATGCAGCAGTTGTCTGGCTCGTGTTACATCAGGAACTGCCGAAATGACTAAAAACTCTATTCTTACTGATAAAGAAATCGCCGACGGTTTAATCTTAACCTGTCAGGCACATCCAACTTCTGCGACTGTTTATGTAGATTATGATGACGTTTAGGAAATAGTCAAAATGATACCGAAAACTTCTCTGAAAAGGGAAGTTTTTTTATTTTAGGGAGGTTTTGATTTGATTATATTAGCAGAAAAACAGGGCAATTATAATCTACGCGATTTTTAGGTAAATAGTTATGATAGGGTCATACTTATACATCTAATTTTGGGTAGCTTTGTGTGACTAATATCTTAGATATAGGCAAGTTGTATGTCATTTTGCCGAGCAGAATAGGAAAAAATGAGAACTAATCTTAAACGATTAAATTTGCAGTTTAAAAAATTATAAAATAAGAATTATAGAATGAAATATACATTAGAAGGACAAGAAACCAAAGATTAAAATTTAGATTATTAAATATCGAGGATTTTGATGACTGTATTGAATTGTTTAAAGACATTGAAGTTTGTAAATTTTTAGGTGTTGACAAAATTGAAACACCAAATGAAAGATGCAAACTTTGGTTTGAAATGACATTTAAAAGATATAAAAACGATTTAGGTGGACAGAATATTTTGTTAGATAAAAGTACAAATGAAATTATTGGACAAAGTGGACTTTTAATAAGAGAAATTGAGGGAAAACAAGAAATTGAAATTGCATATTCAATTTTACCAAAATACAGAAAAAAAGGATTTGCAACCAAATCGACTGAAAAATGTAAAAATTTTGCCTTTGAGAATAAATTCTCTGAAAGTTTAATTTCAATAATTCATACTGAAAATATAAATTCTGAAAAAGTCGCAAAAAATAACGGAATGAAAAAAGATAAGACAATAAAATATAATGAAATGTTGGTAAACATTTACAGAATTGATATTAGTAAATGGAAAAATAAATAAAAAAACGAACGCACAATAGCGGTTTGTATTTATAGCTGTATTCCTTTTTTCCTTCGAAAAAACTATGATAGCCTCAATTTGGTTTTGTGTTTGTTTAACTTGGTGACAATTTTCACCACATCTACAAGCCGGAACCATTAAAAATTAAAAAAAAGAAATATATGACTACTCGTCATTACTTATCTATTAATATTAAACGACAAACTGCGACTGAAAACTGAAAAATATTCTCGCGTTAAATAATATAAAAGTAATGAAAGTCATAATCATTACTTTTATATTAGCGCCATCATCAATTGTATCGACTAAGTTTTTTCTTGGAAAGGATAGTCAAGATTAAGTAAAATAAAAGAGGAAGTGAAAAAGGTGAAAAATGCAGCTGCAAGCTGGACTGTTTGTCCCGAATGTCAGGGACGCGGCAAAAAAAGTCGGGGGATCAGCATGAAAGCGCGACGCCAATACAAGATGGCATTCGATCAATTTGAAAAAACGAAAGGCGAAGGAACCGCACCAGTTCATCCTAAAGGTCACCTATATACCTGCTTGAATTGTAACGGATCCGGATTAATTCCTTCTGCTGATCCTCCAATAGCAGATAAAGAAAACTTCCCACATGTTGCTATTATTGGCGGTGGTATAGGCGGTGTAGCATTAGCTGTGGCTTGTTTGCACCGCGGAATTCCTTTTACCCTTTTTGAACGTGATAGCAACTTCGATGCCCGATCTCAGGGCTACGGACTCACTTTGCAGCAAGCCAGTAAAGCCATCGGGGGATTGGGAATTTTCTCTTTAGAAGAAGGGGTGATTTCAACCAGACATGTGGTGCATACTACAGACGGAAAAGTGATTGGTGAATGGGGTGTCAGAAAATGGATGCAGACTGATGAAAAAACGTTTTTGAAACGAACAAATGTACATATCGCACGGCAATCTTTGCGCTTAGCGTTGCTTGAGCAACTCGGCGGAAATAATGCAGTACAGTGGGGATACCAGTTAGTAGATATTAAGAAATGCGAGGGTGAAGGTATTGATCTGACCTTTGAAGTAAACGGGCAGATTCAGCGCTCCAAGGCGGATCTTGTAATCGGAGCCGATGGTATCCGTAGTTCGGTTAGAAGGTTGCTGATTGGTGAAGAAATCACCCCTTTGCGGTACCTAGGTTGCATTGTGATATTGGGCATTTGTCCTTTGAGCGCTCTCGAAGGACTGAATAATTCTTTGTTGGACTCGGCAACTGTATTTCAAACTGCCAATGGCAACGAACGAATCTATATAATGCCTTATACGTCAGACTCAGTGATGTGGCAACTTAGCTTCCCAATGCCAGAAAAAGAGGCAAAGGCATTAAGTGCTCAAGGACCTCAAGCACTCAAGGAAGAAGCATGTCGTAGAACTCAGTGGCACGATCCCATTCCTCAAATTTTAGCGGCAACCCTGGAAACGCAAATTTCTGGCTATCCCGTGTATGACCGAGAATTACTCCAATCAGAATTATTGGAGAAAGGGGAGCAAGTGACCTTGATAGGGGACGCGGCTCACCCAATGAGTCCATTCAAAGGACAGGGAGCGAATCAAGCACTGCTGGATGCGCTCCTGTTAGCTCGCGGAATCTTAAAAGGATGTAACTCTTTATCTCAATGGCGGAAAGCTGGAATAAGAGACAGTGTATTAACTGAGTTTGAGTCTGAAATGTTAGAACGAAGTGCTTCTAAAGTGAAAGATTCCGCAGCCGCCGCACAGTTCCTACATTCCGAAATTGTGCTTCATGAGGGTGATGAGCCGAGAGGACGGTGTCTAAAGAAAAAAGACGCATAAACATAACTTAAATAGTTGGTTTCAACCTGCTACTACGTATCTTCTAAACGATAAGCTGAGACTCAATAGTAGAAACCACTTTATCTGGTGAAATGGTTCGCATGGCATCTTCATATCCTTCGACTTTTTTATTTCCATACACCGATGTGGGTAATTTTGGATATAGGTTTCTGTCCGAAAC
Organism: Flavobacterium xylosi; assembly: GCF_042787345.1. Classification (NCBI taxonomy): domain Bacteria; kingdom Pseudomonadati; phylum Bacteroidota; class Flavobacteriia; order Flavobacteriales; family Flavobacteriaceae; genus Flavobacterium; species Flavobacterium xylosi. The sequence continues at coordinate 78,556 of NZ_JBHZPZ010000010.1, forward strand.
CAAAGCATTTTCCAATGGCTGATTAAAAGGCGAAAATCCTGCAAACGGATGCGTCGCGCCCCAAAGCGTAATGACTTTTACGCCAAGCATAGCCGCAATATGTGCATTTCCGGAATCCATGGAAAGCATAACATCAAGATTACTGATGAGTTGCAGTTCCTGTTGAAATTTGAGTTGCCCCGCCATATTAATGACGTTTTCTTTGTTATTTGCAAGAGAATTTAAAATTTCGATTTCTTTTTTTCCGCCACCAAAAAGTAAAATTTTGTAATCTTTATTTTTGGCTAATTGATTAATGACTTTTTGCATTAAATCCAATGGATAAACTTTAGAATCATACTGTGCAAAAGGAGCGATTCCAATCCATTTTTGGTTTTTATCTCCAGTTAATCTGATGATTTCACTATCTAAAACTGCTTTTTTAGGGAAAACTGTCCCGATACTTCGGGAGGATAAATCAACAGTAAAACCAAGTTCATTAAACACGTTGGAGTGTCTCTCGAACATGGTGGGCAGTTGCTTAAAAACTTTGTTTTCTAATTGAGTCAATGCTGTTTTTTCTGCTCTGCCTTTATTTACAGAAGCTGTTTTTTTTCCGCTTAAAGCAAAAAGTGATCGGACGATTTTAGAGCGCAAAACATTATGCAAATCGGCGAAAGCGTCAATATGCAATCCTTTTAAATCTTGGAACAAACGCAACAATCCTAAAAAACCCTTGTGTCTTTCCTTTTCATCGAAAGCAAAAAAAGAAACGTTGGGAATTCCATCAAAAAAAGGTTTGAAAAACGGTCTGGAAATGACCGTGATTTTAACTTCAGGAAACTGAAATGTAAAAGCCCGTAAAACAGGAACCGTCATGGCGACGTCTCCCATTGCGGAAAGTCTCATGACGGCTATATGCTGGATTTTTTTGGACAATTAATTAATGTTTAAATACCATTAAGGTATTAAGATTCATTAAGTTTTTCTTAATTTTCTTAATACCTTAATGGTTCAAAATATCCTTTTTTACTTCTTGCTTTGGTACAAAACAGGATTCAATTCATCATCGTTGTACATTTTCATTTGTTTGTACACTTTCATGAATTTATCACCGTTTTCAATATCTTTCAACAAGTCATCGATTGCAGTTGACAAATCGGATCTTTGTTCCAATAAAACGTTCAGTTTTTCCTGGCATTTATCTCTGTGCTCTTGGGAAGCTTCGGCGCGAGTGGCTTCTTCATTCATGTGGTATATTTTCAAAGCCAAAATTGACAATCTGTCAAATGCCCAAGCAGGACTTTCAGAATTGATTTTAGCATTTTCTTTTACGGCTACATGACTGTATTTTTGAAGAAAATAACTGTCAATATATTCCACCATATCGGTACGAACCTGATTGGAAGCATCTATTTTACGTTTCAAAGTCAACGCTTTAACTGGATCAATATTTGGATCACGAATAATGTCCTCATAATGCCATTGTACGGTGTCAACCCAATTTTTAGAATATAATAAATGTTCGAATTGATCCTTTGGAAAAGGATTATTTATAGGCTGATCAACAGTATCAAACTGGTGATAATCTTTAATACTTTGTTCGAATACGGAATAAGCTAACTTTGAAAACATATCTTTATATTTTATAACGCAAAGATACTTTTTTATACTTTTATAGATTAAAAAACTTTTAGAAGTTTAATTCCAAAATTCAAATCATGCAAATTCATATTTTATCAGAAAACAATAGTGTCCTGAATCATTTTTTAGGACAAATCAGAAACGTCAATGTTCATAATGACAGCATGCGTTTTCGCAGAAATATTGAACGCATCGGTGAAATAATGGCCTATGAATTGAGCAAGGAATTACACTATTCAGCTATCGAAATCCAAACCCCACTTGGCATTAAAAAAACGACTGAAATTAAGGATCAATTAGTTTTATGCTCCATTTTGCGTGCAGGACTACCCTTACATATGGGCTTCTTAAATTATTTTGACAACGCCGAAAATGGTTTTGTTTCCGCCTACAGACACCATCCAAACAACGATTCTTATTTCGAGATTAAAGTTGAATACCAAGCCATTGCTGATATCAATGATAAAAATTTATTACTGATTGATCCTATGCTTGCAACAGGACAATCGATTGTTGCAGTTTTCAACAGGTTAATGGAAAGAGGCACCCCAAAAGAAATTCACATTGCTGTAACTATTGCTGCACCGGAAGGAATTGCTTACCTGGAAAAACATTTACCTCATAATTGTCATCTGTGGATCGCCGCTTTAGACGAGAAATTGGATGAGAAAAGCTACATTTTGCCAGGCCTGGGCGATGCGGGAGATTTAGCTTTTGGCGAAAAATTATAATTGGGAGAAAAAAGCAAAAACACTGCATGCTATAAGTACAAATAACACCATTTCCTGTTTCAATTTTAATTGCGCAACTTCAATGTGACTCGTAGCCATAATTGCCATCGGGGCAAAAGTGAATACTAGTAAATCATTGCTTTTATTTGGAGAAACCACAAAAATTAGTGCTCCAATAAAAAAGGAGACAATTATTTTTTTGAATGAGGTATGTAAAAGGAGTGGTCGGTGTGATAATGTTGCAAACATAGATATTACAAAAAATAGAGCCACAGTTGCGTAAATAGATAAAGCCCCATTTTGATAATTATTAGTGAAATAATTAATCTCAAAATTAGTTGTTGCGTTTTTATTTATAAATTCAATGATACTCACATTGAAAATCATTGATAAAAGAATCGAAATAATTCCAACGATAAAAAGGGCAATAAAAGGTAACACCCAATTTTTAAACTCCCTTGCAACATGAAAAAGAACAGAAATAAATACCAATATAATAAAAAGAATACTCCAAAAATGAAATAAACTAGCTACAAAAATCCACAATGAGGCATCAAATATTTTTTCATTGGAAGCTTTGAGAGATTGTAAAGAAATTAATCGTCGAAGTGCCAATAAAACAAAGAAATTTGACACCACCAGATTTATATTATCCAGTAAAGACGGAAAAAAAAGCAGGAATAAAAAATAGAAAAAAATGGTGTAGGTACTGTCTTTACTAAGTCCATTTTTCTTTGCAACGAAATTTGTAATTAAAACCGACGCTAATAAAAAACTTAAAATTACTGCTTTATTTAAAATTAAAATACCCGAATTCATCCAAGAAATATCCTGAAACTGATACATTAAAAAGAAAACCAGAATTAATATAACAACCAAAGAAAAATTTAATGGTGTAGATTTCTTAAAAACACTTGTTATCATAAGGATATTTTATACTTTTGTGGTTGTAAATATAATACTTGTTTAAAAGGAACGGCTCTAAGTTCAAAATATTCTTTCCAAATAAGAACTTTTAGCTGACAGAGACTCTTTAAAGCAATTAATAAAATTAATTTTATACATTATGAAATCATTTTTCGAAGGAATAGAATACTTATTTGTAAATATTTTATTTGCTCCTCTAGACTTTTTACGCTCATTAGAGCTAAAATCTTGGTTTGTTGCTAACACGATCAACTGGATTTTTATGATTATTTGTGCAGCAGCAATGGTGTATTGGATTATACAATTGAAACTTCACCAAGATAATGGCGAAGAAAACCAAGATACAACGGCTCACTCTTTCTTAAAATAATAATTTTAAAAAAAAGTGAACGTTTATTGGAAATTATTTCAAATCGTTTCCAATATCTTTTCTAAAATACATCTTATCAAAGCAAAGTTTATCTATGTTTTGGTAAGATTTTTTTATGGCCTCTTCAAAATCATTTCCATACGAAGTTACGGTTAAAACCCTTCCTCCATTAGACACTACATTTCCGTTGTCTAATTTTGTTCCCGCGTGAAAAACAATCGAATCGGTTATGTTTTCTAATCCTGAAATCACTTTTCCTTTTTCGAAATCCTCAGGATATCCGCCAGAAACGACCATGATTGTTGTGGCACTTCTTTCGTCAACTTCCAGCGTAATTTCATCTAGTTTTTCATTGGCTACAGCCAAAAACAATTCGACTAAATCCGTTTTCAATCTTGGAATAACCACTTCTGTTTCCGGATCACCCATTCTCACGTTATATTCAATAACAATTGGTTCGTTATTCACATTTATCAATCCAATAAATACAAATCCTTTATACGGAATTCCGTCTTTCTGGAAACCGTCAATAGTTGGTTTTACGATACGTGTTTGTATCTTTTCCATCAAAACAGCGTCAACATAAGGAACCGGAGAAACTGCTCCCATTCCACCTGTATTTAACCCTGTATCGCCTTCGCCAATGCGTTTGTAGTCTTTGGCAGTTGGCAAAATTTTATAACTTTTTCCATCAGTAAGAACAAAACAGCTTAATTCTATACCATCCAGAAATTCTTCGATAACTACTTTTGAACTCGCTGCGCCAAATTTTTGATGCACCAACATGTTTCTTAATTCTTCTTTGGCTTCCGCCAAATCCTGAATAATCAACACCCCTTTTCCTGCTGCTAATCCATCTGCTTTCAATACATACGGCGGTTGCAACGTTTCAAGAAATTCACATCCTTTTTCAACTGTTTCGGCAGTGAAACTATCATAAGCCGCTGTTGGGATATTATGTTTAATCAAAAACTCTTTGGCAAATTCTTTACTTCCTTCTAATTGAGCCCCAATTTTTGATGGCCCGATAACCGGAATATGTTTTAATTCGGTGTCGTTCAAAAAGAAATCATAAATCCCTTTTACTAAGGGATCTTCCGGACCTACAACAACCATTTCTACTTTTTCCTGAAGAACAAAAACTTTGATAGCGTCAAAATCAGTGGGACTGATATCGATATTGGTAGCTATTGCGGCCGTTCCTGCGTTTCCTGGAGCTACAAAAAGTGTATCACAAAGCGGACTTTGAATCATTTTCCATGCAAATGCATGTTCTCTTCCGCCTGAACCTAGTAGTAAAATTGTCATGGTGTGGTTTTCTTTAGTTGTCGTGCAAAAATAGTTCGTTTTAAGTTGAAATAATAATTTTTTTTACTTACTTTTGACGTTAGTAACGTAAAAGATATGATAATTTCATTTGGATCTAAAGAAACCGAAAAAATATGGAATGGAATTGTTGTAAAAAAACCTTCGATTGAAACCCACAAGAAAAAATATTTTTCTTCCGATGAGATTACAAAATGGGCTCCTGACGACCCTAGGCAAATAACTGCTTTTCCGGAAGAAATACAGCAAATTGGTAGAAGAAAACTAAGAATGCTAAACAATTCTCTAGATTTGATAGATTTAAGAATTCCTCCATCAAACCGATTAGAAAGATTAAATGGCAATTTAAAAGACTATTACAGCATTCGAATTAACAGTCAATGGCGAATTATTTTCATTTGGGAAAATGGAAATGCTTCCCTTGTTGAAATTGTAGATTATCATTAAAATAGTTGAAATGGAAAAATTAAAAAACATACATCCTGGTGAAATTTTATTAGAAGAATTTCTAATTCCTTTGGAAATAACAGCCTACCGTTTATCTAAAGATTTAAAAATTCCGCAAACCAGAATTTCTGAAATTACTAAAGGAAACCGAAGAATTACGGCTGATACCGCTTTGCGTTTGAGTCAATATTTTGGTAACTCCGCTAAATTTTGGCTTGGACTTCAAGATGATTTTGATATTGAAGAGGAAAAAGAAAATAAGGCGCAAGAACTGCAATCTATCAAACGTTTTGATACTCCAAAAGTAGCTTAGATGATTCCAATTTTCGACTTAACGCTCCAAATAAATGGTTTCCCAATGAAGGAAGCTAAAGCCGAATTGCGAAAAATTGTCGCTTTTTCAGAAAAAGAACACGCTCATTTTATCGAAAATAAAAAACAAGAAATTGTTGCCTTTCATCTGCAAAATAATCCTTTTTATAAAGAATTAGTGGGTTCAAAAAATTCTAAGAACTGGAATGATTTACCAGTTTTAAACAAACAAAATTTACAAAAACCATTATCGGAAAGACTTTCAAAAGGATATTCCACTAAAAATAGTTACATCAATAAAACCTCCGGCTCCAGTGGCGATCCGTTTATTTTTGCCAAAGACAAATACTGTCATGCCATGACTTGGGCTTCTAATATCTATCGTTTTGGTTGGTATGGAATTGATTTCAATAGTTCCTATCAAGCCCGGTTTTATGGAATTCCCATGGATTTTATTGGAAACAAAAAAGAACGTTTTAAGGATTTATTGAGCCGTCGGTTTCGCTTTTCGATTTTTGATTTATCAGATGATGTGTTGGAAGGTTTTTTGAAACATTTTCGAACCAAGAAATTCGATTATATCAACGGATATACGAGTTCGATCGTTTTGTTTGCCAAATTTTTACAGAAGAAAAACATTATATTATCAGCAATTTGCCCAACTTTAAAAGTCTGCATGGTAACTTCTGAAATGCTTTTTGAGGATGATAAAATACTTTTAGAAAAACAATTTGGAGTTCCTATCGTCAACGAATACGGAGCTTCGGAATTGGATTTGATAGCTTTTCAAAACCCAAATGGAGAATGGCGGGTAAATTCCGAAACTTTGTTTGTAGAGATTTTGGATGACAATAATCAAGTTGTTCCACATGGTATTTCCGGCCGAATTGTGATTACTTCCTTGTTCAACAAAGCGCATCCCTTTATTCGATATGACACTGGTGATATTGGAATTCTAGACGAAAAAAGCACCTTACAAAAACCAATCCTCCAGAAATTAATTGGGAGAACAAATGATGTTGCTATTTTACCAAGCGGCAAAAAATCACCTGGATTGACCTTTTATTATGTGACTAAAAGCTTTATTGAAGATGATGGAAACGTGAAGGAGTTTATTATTAAACAAACAAAAATTGATTCTTTTGAAATTGAATATGTAAGTGAAACCGAATTAAATTTGGCACAAATTCAAAAAATTAAAAAAGCTATTGAATTATATCTGGAACCCGGTTTGAATTTTAAATTCACAAGAAAAGAAGTATTGGAAAGAAGCAATCGGGGAAAATTAAAACAGTTTAAATCGATGCTTTAATGTTTTTATGTAACGGGGTTTAATTAACAATTGGGTGAATAAAAAACCGATGATACAAAGTAATGAAAGCAACAGGTTAAACCCGTGAAAGGTTCTGTAAACGGTAAAATTGTGCTTTAATAAATTAACTTTTGAAGCCGATATAGAGTTTTCTCTGATTCTGTAAAAAGCCAGGCTTTCAGGAATAGGTTTCGCACTTTTTACCTTCTTTAGAATCGTAAGCCATAACATCCAGTCCTGACGCTTCCTTATTGAAGAAATAGCTATTTTTCCGAAATGATTCACATCATAAATGCCAGTAAGATTCCCAACATAATTGCAAAAAAATAATTGCATATAAGAAAGATTTCTGGGTGCTTCCACTCTTTTATTCAATTCCATTCCTTGTTCATCAATGCAATCGTAAAAGGAAAAAGTGAATGACAAATTGTTGTTTTTAAGAAAATTAATCTGAATTTCCAGTTTCTCTGGTTTCCACAAATCATCTGCGTCCAAGAAAGAAATATATCTTCCTTTGGCTTTTTGCAAAGCTCTGTTCCTGGAAATTCCTGTTCCTGAATTTTTTTCCGATTCAAAAAGTTGGATTCGATTATCTAAGAGTGCCATTTTTTCAACAATCTTAACTGTCGCATCAGTGGAACAGTCATCGACAATAATCATTTCCCAATTTTGATAAGTTTGATTTTGCACCGATTGAATCGTTTCTGCAATAAATTTTTCAGAATTGAAAGAAGGCGTTATAATAGATACTAATTCCATTTAATATGCTTTTTCTTCGCCTTTTAAAACGTTGACAACCGTTTGTGAAATTATTTTTAAATCTAAGATAAGCGACCAGTTTTCGATATAAAAAATATCAAACTTTATGCGGTTAACCATATCCGTTTCGGTTTTGATTTCCCCTCGACACCCGCTAATTTGTGCTAAACCAGTGATGCCTGGTTTAACGCAATGGCGTACCATATATTTTTTAATTTTCTTCCCGTACGATTTATTTTGTGCCCAAAGATGCGGACGTGGCCCAACAACGGACATATCACCCAGTAAAACATTTATGAATTGTGGCATTTCATCGATACTTGTTTTTCTCATAAACCGCCCTATTCTGGTTACGCGCGGATCATTTTTTGAGGCTTCATTTTCCGTTGTTCCATTGATTCTCATGGAGCGAAATTTATAACAAAAAAATTCGTTTTCATCGATTCCAGGTCTTCCTTGTTTGAAAAAGACAGGTCCTTTGGATTCTAATTTTATTAAAATTGCTAATATTGGCATTAACCAGGACAAAAGAAATACCACCACTAATAATGAAAAAACAATATCAAATGATCTTTTAAGGACTTTAATCACAGGCTCATGCAAAATGGTTTTTTTCAATGACAGCACCGGGAAAAAATCATAATAATCGATTTTTAAATTCTTTGAAAAAATTTCTTTACTATCCGGTATGAATTTAATTGTTCTATTGTTTTCATCGGCAAAATCAATTAAATCTTTCAAATGCTGATTGGAAATTTCATTCAAGGAACAATAAATTTCATCAATACTATTTTCAATTACGAAAGGTTTCAAATCAGCTAATTTCCCTTTAATATTTTGATTTGATTTTTTGTCTGAAAAATACCCGAAAAACCGATATCCATAATCATTTCTTGTTTCAAAAAGATCTTTTAATCGAATTGCTTCCGCCGTATATCCAATGATTACTGCACTTCTATAATTGCTTCCCGTTATTATTCGGTATTCTTTTAGATAATAAAACAGCAAAAATTTAGATAAAGAGATCAGCATTATACTGGAAATCATAAAAAAAGCGATAGCAGAACCGCTGAAAACAACTTGTTTTTCGAATGGAAAATAGGCGATAACGATCAATAGAAACAAGACGGACTGTTTGACGATTTTTGAAATAATTTCTATTGGCGTAGTGAAGCGATATACTTTATAAAACTCTATAAAAATAGCCGCGCTAATCCATCCAATTGTTTGATAAACAAAATAAAGTTCTGTATTTAAATTAAGTCCTTTAAAAAAAGATATGCTCATAACAAAAATAACCAATAAGTCTATTGTAACACTTATTGGCCTTATATATTTCGAATATCTTCCCGTTTGAGATGCAGTCATAATGAGCGAGGATAACCTATTGGGTTTTCGTTCTTATTTTAATAAAATTTCCATTAACAATGTTTTGAAATTGTCGCAGATAATAGTCATTATTTATAATCGGTTCACTTTGACTTTCCAACATAAAATTTTACTTTGTTTTGCAGGCAAAAAGTAATTTTAATAACAATTTACAGAATTAAAAATAACAAAATTGATTTATTATTGAAATCCTGAGTATCGTACCTAACTATTTAGAATGAACCACAAAAAATTATAGTACGTAAATATATTTCTGTTTTTCTGTTTAATGAAAGATTCAATGTATATTAAAAATACATAATACCTTCTAAATTCGAAATTAATCCCTAATCCATTAAATTTTCTCCTCTTTATCAGACAAATATATAATTTATACGACCAAAAAATTTGGAAAGGAGTAAATTCCCTCTCAAAATAAATATCTCTACTTTATATAACCCGAAAAATCTTTATGTTCTTCTTTAGAAAGTTCTTCTTTGGACAAGGATTTAAAATAGTCGTACGTTATTTTCATTCCCTCGGCACGATCTACCTTTGCTTCCCATCCTAACAACTTTTTGGCTTTTGTAATATCCGGCTGACGTTGCAATGGATCATTTATTGGCAAAGGAAAATAAACCACTTTCTGACTCGTCCCTGTCAGTTTTATAATTTCTTCAGCAAAATCCTTAATGGTAATTTCATCCGGATTCCCAATATTTACGGGAAGTACATAATCAGAATGCAATAATCTAAAAACACCTTCCACCTGATCATCTACATAACAAAAAGAACGCGTTTGCATTCCGTCTCCAAAAATAGTCAAATCTTCACCACGAAGCGCCTGACCGATGAATGCTGGAATTACCCTGCCGTCATTGAGTCTCATTCTTGGACCGTACGTGTTAAAAATTCGAACGATTCTGGTTTCTACGCCGTGAAAAGTATGGTATGCCATAGTGATTGATTCCTGAAAGCGTTTGGCTTCATCATAAACCCCTCTTGGCCCTATGGTGTTTACGTTTCCGTAGTATTCTTCCGTTTGAGGATGAACCAATGGATCTCCATAGACTTCAGAAGTGGATGCAATAAGAATTCTGGCATTTTTTACTCTAGCCAAACCTAAAAGATTATGCGTTCCTAAAGAACCCACTTTTAAGGTTTGAATAGGGATTTTCAAATAATCAATTGGACTTGCCGGTGAAGCAAAATGCAAAATATAATCCAGTTGACCCGGAACATGAACAAATTTGGTAATATCGTGATGATAAAATTCAAAATTCTCCAGCTTGAACAAATGTTCTATATTTTTTAAATCTCCAGTTATGAGATTATCCATTCCAATGACAAAATAGCCTTCTTTAATAAAACGGTCACAAAGATGCGATCCTAAAAATCCTGCTGCTCCGGTGATAAGTATTCTTTTCATAAATCAATTTTACGATTGCAAGGTATAAATTATCAAGGAAATTATGGTGTTTTACTTGCTTTAGATTCAATAAATTTTAGTAATAAATCGTATTATTATTTGTTAATCTTCTTCGGAAGATTTCATTTTATCGGAAGATTTCATTTCACAAAAGAGGTATTACTAGTTCAATTTTATATATTTTTGTGCAACTAAAAATCTTCTATTTTGAAAGTTGTTCATGTTGTTGAAGCCGTAGCAGGAGGAGTTCATACTTATTTTAAAGATTTATCCTTTTTTTTTGGAGATCCTGAAATAAAGCAGACCATCGACACAACGATTATTTATAGTGGCAATCGAAAAGAAATTGATTCGGACAAAATAAAGCAGGAATTTTCAAATGTGGTTTCGCTTATTGAATTAAGTATGGTTCGGAATTTTTCGCCAATTAAAGATCTAAAATCAACATTAGAATTAGCTGCAGCGCTCCGAAAACTAAAACCGGATGTTATTCATTTCCATTCTTCAAAAGCTGGGGTTCTGGGAAGGTTTGTCTGTTTTTTATTATTTAAAAAAAAGAAACTGTTTTATACTCCTCATGGGTATTCTTTTCTTCGAACAGACATCTCCAATTGGAATAAAAAAGTATATTGGATGATTGAAAAAAGCTTCCAAAAACTATTTGGAGGCGAAACAATTGCTTGTGGCGACACCGAATATGAAATTGCAAAAACAATAGGGAAATCTTTTTTGGTCAGAAACGGAATCGATATTGAATATGTCAATAATAAGATTGCAGAGCATAAAAATGAGGTCTTAACAATTGGGATTGTGGGCCGAATTACTTTTGCAAGAAATCCGAAACTTTTCAATTCCATTGCGCTAAAATTTCCTGATTTTAATTTTGTTTGGATTGGTGACGGCGAATTAAGGCACCAAATAACGGCCCCAAATATCCGAATTACCGGATGGTTCCTGGAAAGAGATAATGCATTGACAGAACTCAATGCTATTGATATATACATCCAAACCTCACTTTGGGAAGGATTACCCATTGCTGTTTTAGAAGCTATGGCAATGAAAAAACCTGTTTTGGCAACAAATATAATCGGCAATAAAGATGTAGTATGTCATAATGAAACTGGGTTTCTTTTTAATGAAATAGATGAACTAGACAATTATTTCGAAATTCTAAAGGACGAAAAGACACGAAAAATATTTGGAGAAAAAGCATTAGAACGATGCTATAATTTATATGATAAAAACAAAAATTTTAAACAACTAATTTCTCTTTATCAACAGTAATTTTCTCTTGCAGCCAATAACTTCCAAAAATAGAAAACCACAAACCACTGAAGGCAATTCCGTCAAAACGAAGCAGGAAATCGTCGGTAAGATTAGACGTAAAAAAGACAAAAAAGAACGAAATAATTATTGCGTTTTTTAAGTCAAAACCCAAATAGCCAACAGTGAAAATGTACAGAAAAACCACTACTGGACCTAAAAACCCATATTTCAATAAAAAATCAAGAAACTGATTGTGCGTAGGGAATTCATATTTTGCCAAAAAATGTTGGTTGGTTTGTTTGTAATATTTAATTAATTCCGATTTCCCATCAGAGGCTCCAACACCAAAAGGCAAGCTTTTTAACGAAAGTTCCCAGGCAGATTTCCATATGGATGCCCGAGTAACAAATGAATTAAATACTTTGATTTCTGGATTTTCAATCTCGTCAAGTTTCCCAACTTTATCCATATAAGCAAATGTCACTGAGGAGTATTTCTCTTTCATATAAGGGTTTCTTGAGACAAACAGCAAAAAAATACTGCCCAATAAAACCAATCCGACAGCCGATATTCCGACAACCTTTTTAAAATTATATTTTGGGATCACTTCGTAGAAAAAAACCAAAATAAAACCTATCAGCATATTAAATAAAGCCATTCGTGTATTCACAAAAAGAACAAAGAAAAATGCTATTATAAAAATGGTAAAATTGGCGATTTTAATTATTGCACTTTTTCTTTCGCGAAAGGCATTAAAAACAAAATAAAGAGTAACAATAGCTACAAAAGCGAGGTGCATATTGAGTGCTGGTGCATGAATCCCGATACTATTAGAAAACTGATACCCCATTTCCCATAAATCAATTCCGTTTAGATATTTATTCATTAACTCCGGAGCTACAGCGATAAACCGAACAAAGAAAAATAACATAATCCCCGTTGTTGCGAAGCTATAAAACAGAAGTAATTTATAAAATTGTACTCGTTGATAATTACCCAAAATAAACAACGGAAAGATTAGTAAGGAAACACTTTTTTCGATAGATTTTAACCCCATTCGATACGAATCATTATTCCAGAAAAGTAAAACTTCCACTAATAATGGCGAAGCAATCACCGCTGACAGCAACAAAGATGTTTTAGTGAATTTTAATTTTTTTAGAAATAATAAATTAAATACCGCGAACAGTATAATCAGGTCAGTACATGGTTTTCGAAAAATCATCGTACTGGCAATCAAAAATAAAAAAATATTGAAAATTTTATTGAAGTTCTTTTCTGAAATGTTCATAATATAAAGCATAATAAATTAGCGGAAAAACGCCTATTTTATGACGAATCGCAGTTCCTAAATCGGGTTCAAACACACCTTGAACAATAAAATAGGAAAACAAAATAAGCAATATCCAAAGTTCATATTTATACTTTTCTCTGTCTTTTAAACATTTTGAGAAACGTACAAGAAGTATATAAAATAAAAAAAGTTGCCAAATAATAAAAGCAATAATTTGAGGGGAAAAAATATATTTCAGACCGTTTAACGGGACATTAACCGTAAAAAAACCATAAACAATGGCTACAGTTTCTCCATACCAAGTGTCTGGTTTAACAGGAGAAACAATCATGGAATTGGCATCCGAAATATTTATCCTGGTCGTATTTACAATTTCTCTACTACTTTCGGAAAAATACTGCCCTTTCAACATCCCATAACCTAATGACAAAAAAACCACAATTAACAGTCCGTAGAAAAGGGTGACAATTGTTTTATTTTTGAAATTAATGAAACTGATGCCAAACATTACAAAAGCGATAATGGGCATTAGAAGAAAATACGGTCGATAGAAAACTCCAAAAAGAAATAAAAGAAACATCGATAAAGCAATTGATTTTCCATAAGAAATTCTTTCATTCCTATACAGAAATACAATAATTGCAACGTATAAATAAGTTATGAATTCCTTGGAAGGCATTGACATAAAAATTGCCATCATAAAAAATCCTAAATAAACAAGGATGTTCTTTACATTTAGTTTGTGGAAATTATTTGGCACTCCAATTTTGTATAATACATAAGCCAGAATGGGAAATTGTATCAAGCCAATTAAAGGAAATGGTAAATAACGCAATCCGGTTACTTTATAAAATAATATCGTAAGCGGATAACTACCCAAAAACCCTATTTCTTTCCCTTTATCGAGTGCAATAATAGCTGAATCATAAAAAAAGCGTTTGGGCAATATATAAAATGCTGTTACCGCCACAAATAAATTGGCAATAAATAACACCATAAAAGCTGCCGTACTCTTCTTAATTCTAATTTGCATGCTGAAAAATTAAAGGAATTGATTCATGGTTCGTTAGCTTAAAGTTTTATATTTTTTTTGCAAGACATTAAATATCCTATAAATATAGAGAAAAGCCGGCAACATCATAAAAGGTAAATAATTATAAAACTTCATGACTTTGTCTAATTTAATATTTCGCCCTTTTTTAAGCAGGTATTTCCAGGAAACTAAATCATCCCAAATAGCTTTTCTGTTGCTTGGAGACAATATATAGAAGTCTTTTAAAAGTATTACATAAATTGACGCCCAATAATTTTCTAAGGCTTTATTTAAGCTTTTTTCACCATTTTTGATGCCATTTAAACCGTCTTTCACCATTTCATATACATCCATGATGTGGCTTTCGCTAGTCTGGAGCGTGATTGACCCAAGTCTTCCTTGCCTGTAGATATAAAACGATTTTGGGTAAATCGCAAAGGTATCTATATGGTTCATTACTCTACTGCACCATTCCATATCTTCCGATTTTCTTCCCAACGGGAAGAACAATTGATTTTCAATTAATATCGTTCTTCTCACTATTTTGTCCCATGCACAAGCGGCAAATAAATCATAATAAACTAATTGTTCTGCTTCTTTCTTAAAGTCGCCGTTTTTATTATTAATATATTGTTGGTTGTACTTACATTTGACGTGATTTTTTGAAAAAAAACGGCTTTCCTCATGAATTATTAAATCCGCATGCGATTCCTTTATTAAGATGTTTAATTCATCTAAAACCGCGTTCCCTTTCCAATAATCATCACTGTCAGTAAAAATAACATAATCCCCTTTTGCTTTTAATAATCCAATATTTCTGGCATCAGATAACCCACCGTTTTCTTTACTAATAATTATATTTCTGGGGTCTTTTTTTTCATAGGAAGAACAGATTTTTAAAGAAGAATCAGTAGATCCGTCATTCACCATAATAATTTCAAAATTAGTGTAGGTTTGACACAAAATACTGTCTATACATTGTTCCAGATAATTCTCTACATTATAAACAGGAACTATGATACTAAAAAAAACATTTTCACTTGGATTATTCACCGCTGCCTTTTTAAATTAATTCAAAAACACTTTTACTTTGTCCTTTTTATAAATAACCACTGCCGAAATAAAGTTCCAAAAAAACGAACTTACAACAAAGGCAATCGCCGCTCCCGTCATTCCGTATTCCGGTATTAAAAGTCTGTTTAAAACAAAATTAAGAAGCACCGCGACTACAAGTATTACTTGAAAAACATGCTGCCTTCCGGTCATATTCAAATAAACAGGAGCCGATCCAAAAGCGGAACAAATTCCTTGGCCAATCATTAAAATAAGTAATGCATCCTTTGCGGCAACATAATCTTTGCCAAAAAAACCCAAAATATATTCTGAGAAAAAACAGGTCAATAGTGCAATTGGTAATGTCAGAATAAAAATTAACCGAGAACTATTTCTCAATATTTTATTCAATTCAAAATTGTTTTTAGTCGAACAATATTCGGCAATTTTTGTGGAAACAGTGATATTAACGGTAACAATTACCATTGAAAGAATTGTCATTAATTTCACCGCCACAGCATAAAAAGCAACTGTTGCGTCGTCTCTGTATTTTTTTAAAAACAGAATATCGAAACTCATCAATAAAAATAAAGCCATCCCGCTTATGGCAATAGGATACGACTTAATAACTATTTTCTTGTACGAAAATAATACTTCTGAACTGTTGCTCTTTATTGTGCCAAAATAGTAAAATAGAATCGCCGATGTCAGTATTGAAAGTACAACAAACCCAAAGAGAAAAACATTGACCAAATAGGTTTCGTTGTAATAATAATAAAGGAAAATGGCTCCAATAATAACCGGGATATACTTAATGGTATTCCTAAATAACTCTGCCACATATAACTGGTCTAACGCTCTAAAAACCTCAATGTTTAAGGTTGTTATTGCATAAAAAAATAAAATTCCTGAAGTTTTTAAAAGAACGTGATAAACTCCTTGATCCGAAAAAAAACTGTTTACAAAATCTTTATTTACGCATAAAACGATCAAAAATAAAATAATTGACATGGTAAAAACAATCCCTACCATTTTCATGTAAATATTTCTTAATTCATACAGTGTAGTTGAATTTTTTAATCTTCCTTTAAAATATAAAATCGATTGATCGCATCCCAATAAACAAATACTACCTATTACTAGTAGAAATGAACGAACAAAATCATATTGTCCGACTGTTTTTGGGGTGAAATTTTTGGTGAGAAATAAAGTAAATCCGAACAAAATGAGGACACCTAAAACCCTCAAAACTAAAGTAATTAAACTTTGAAGAATAAATGGGTTCTGCTCCATTTTCTGAAGATAGCGCGTAATTATTTTCAAATTTCTAATAATCTATTTAATTTCGGTTAAATTCAAGAAACACCTATTTTTACTGTGCTTTCAGAGATTGTTTTCTATAAAATGACATGAAAAAACGAATAAAAATAAATAGGGAAATAAATAATATTGGCAATATAACTTTACGTTTACCATTTATCGATTTGTTATTTTTAATATTGAGACTTATTGCGTTTTCATTAATAATTCTTTTGGAATTGAATAAATCAATTTTCAATGTTCCCAATACATTTACTATTGAGTCTTTTGTTTTAATGATGTTATTTAACTGAATATTTTCATTGTAATAAATCAGCTTGTCACTTTTATTAGTTGTGTTACTATTTGAAAAAGCACTCAATATTCCATCAATTTGAACAATTATACCTTCTTTTTCTTTTATTTTTTGTTGGATATTATTAACTGAAATTTTTTGGACTTCGCCAAAATAACTGCTCGTATTTACATAGTCTAGTATCGGTTTAACGATATCATTTTGATTCGTTATTCCTGTTGTCGAAATAACAATGGTATGATAGTTATAGTTCCTGCTTGTGGTCGTTTCTTTAACTACTGTTTTTAAATCCCCATTTTGCGCCATCAATTCAAGCAGTTCAAAATTTTGTTCATTATTACTTACCAATTTATAAACATCAACAATGGGTTCTATTGAAATTTTAATTACCTCTAAAGGTTTTTTGATTCCGATGGATTTTAAAAAAAACGTGTCTCTTTCGGCAATTTTTGAAGCTAATAAATCAATTCTCGAATACAGATAATCTGTCGATTTAAAATTTGGCGCAACTATAATTTGATGGTCATATCTTTTTTGATTTTCATCTAAAAACATTCCTAAACCTACCCCAACAATCAATAAAATGGCAATAATAATGGCATTTTTCATAAAAAACCGAATGCATTTGAATAGCAATGTATTGATTCTTTCAAAAAAGCTTTTTATCTTTTTTGAAATTTGCGTTAAATCAATTTCTTGATCCTCGGTATTATGTTGGGGTAAGTTTGCAATCATGTTATATTTTTATTTTACGTTGAAAATTTGTTCCAATATCTTAATGGTAATCAAATAGGTTGGCTTTACTCCTGTTGTTCCCAGTCCGCCAGAAGCCAACGTACTTCCGGTTTCCAAAGGATTATCAGAAGCATAATACGCATACCGTACCTTGACATCATGAGGAACACTTTTTCTGATTTTGGAAGCAGATTGAATCGCTTTTTGATAATAGGAACCTTCCATTTCCAGTCCGATAATTCCCCAAGTCGACTCATGGAAAAACTTCAATAAATCCCTGTTTTGCAATGATGTTCCCAGTACAGTTACCATTGGTCCTGCAAAAACTGAGATACCGTTACCTTCAAACATATCAGCCGTTAATTCATTTTCGAAAAAATAATTATCCGCCGTTCCTTCATTGATATGCGCATTCGGAATCATGATGTCTCCTTTTCCGCCTTCCAGAATTCCTGCTTTCCCCATTATAGAAACTGATTCTACATTCAATAAAGTATCTTTTTTATAGGGTTTTAATAATTCATCAATGGTTTCATAGGCTTGCTCACCAAAAGCATAATCCATAACTATTAATACCGGTTGTTTATCGCCTGTATTTGCTTTTGGAAACGAAGTTTTAGCCCATTCCATTTTGGCTGTATCAAAAATTTGAACGTCAATATTAGTTCCAGAGGTATCCGGCAGCGAAATCATTCCGCATTTCAAAGCGACTTCTTCCACCTGATTGCGAACTTCGTTTGCGCCCGACTTGCTTAATTCTTCATAAATAAAGAAATCTGATTTGCCTTTAAATTTGGTTTTTAAAACCTCTGTTGCAAAAATAGAGTTCATTACGCTGTGCATATTGGCACTGATAACATGAATCGGACGGCCTAAAAGATTGTTTTCTTTCAAAACTTCCTTGATATTAGTTGCCCATATTTCGCCATGAATATGATGTCCTAAACGTTCTCTCAAAATAGGGCTGAATGTTATCGTTCTTTTGTTATCGTCAACAACTTCTTCTATTGCTAATTTTCCCAACCAAAAGATAACGTGTAAAAAGCGATCCGGTGAAGCGGCCGAACCAAATGCATCGTAAATGTCTAAAACATCTTCAAATGTTCGTCCAAGGATGTTCGCCGCATGCGAAATCGCTTTCTCTTTTTCTATAAGCGTCAGTTTTTTATTTTGGGAAACCGCTTGTTCCAGTTTAAACCAATCGCGCGATACTTCACCGGCGTCATCCAGTAAAACTCTGTTTCTAATTTTATGGGATTCGATAAAAATAAAAGTCAAATGCGTCAAAATATCATAGATATCCGAACGTCCTCGGGTAATTTCCACATTCATTTGTTCCTCGTCAATACGATAGCAATTACGTCGCCTTTTTGGTGGAACAATCGCCTTAAAATGGGATTTAGAATATCCTTCTTCCGAAGTTAAATTGATAAAACGACATTCTTCAATTCCTAAAGGAAGGCGCTCAATAACATATAAAAGCCCGTTTAATTCCACTTTTTCTTCGCCAATATTTCCATATATTTCTGGGCGTAGCGCCAATAAAGCTTCTCTTAAAGTGTCCCCAGAAATTCCCATCGGTTTATAAAAACCCCTGTTGAATAAATGGCGCATCGTGATGTACATTTTTTCAATAGCTGCCGATGATTCTTGTGCTCTGGATCTTGATATATTTTTAGTTTCTTTCATTCTTTTTTATTTTCTAACCCGTAAATGTAGTTTTTTTATTTATTGTTTTAATAAATCTACAATACTCCTGTCATTAGAGAGTCTTGGGATTTTATTTTGTCCTCCTAATTTTCCTATTGATTTCATGTAGTCCTGAAACCCGTTTTTTGCCACTTTGGTTACAACCACTTTTCGCAATACATTCCCCACAATCAAATCGTCATAATACATATTCTGTTTTCTCATGGCATTGTCTATCGCTTCCGCAAAAGCTGTAATGTCTTCCGGTTCGTTTTCAAATTCGATGAACCATTCATGATAAGGCAGTCCTTCCGTTGGAGTAATTTGAGGCGCAACAGTGAATTCGTTAATCCGAACAGTGGTCCCAATTATTGCTTCCTGTAAGGCGCTTTCTACTTCCTTGCCAATCACGTGTTCGCCAAAAGCCGAAATATAATGTTTGATTCTTCCGGATACTATAATTCGATATGGTTTTAAACTGGTAAACTGGACGGTATCACCGATATTATATCCCCAAAGTCCCGCATTAGTGGAAATAATCAAAACATAGTTTACATGCAATTCCACTTCGCCAATGGTATAACGTCTTGGCTTATCCTTATAAAATTCGTCACTTTTTATAAATTCATAAAAAATTCCCGAATTTAACAGCAACAGCATTCCCTTTTCTTTTTGAGAATCCTGGTACGCAAAAAATCCTTCCGAAGCAGGGAAAAGTTCAATGCTGTCCACTTTCCGACCTATTAAATTTTCGAATTTAGCGCGATACGGTTCATAATTAACACCGCCGTAAATAAATAAATTGAAGTTTTTGAAGATTTCACCTACTGGCTTCCCTCCTTTTTGCTGCAGTTTTTCAAAATACATTTGCACCCAAGATGGAATCCCGGAAATCACCGTCATATTTTCTTTGAATGTTTCTTCAACAATCGCATTTACTTTAGTTTCCCAATCTTCGATGCAATTCGTTTCCCAAGAAGGCATTCTGTTTTTTTGCAGATATTTTGGAACAAAATGGGCAACAATTCCAGATAATCTACCAAGTTTTATACCATACTTTTCCTCTAGAATTGGGCTTCCCTGAAGGAAAATCATTTTCCCGTCAATAAAATCTGCTTTTCCCGTTTGATGGATATAATGCAAAATCGCATTTCGTGCCGCTTCAATATGATACGGCATCGATTCCTTGGTCAGCGGAATATATTTTGCTCCGGAAGTCGTTCCCGATGTTTTGGCAAAATAAAGCGGTTTCCCTTTCCAAAGTACATTTTCCTCGCCTTTAACTACTCTGTCAACATACGTTTTCAACCCTTCATAATCCCGAACCGGAACATTTTTTGCAAAATCGGCACTGGATTTTATTGTATCAAAATGATGGTCAATGCCAAATTGGGTTCCCTTAGCTTCTTTGATTAATTTTTGTAAAACTTTGTTTTGGGTTGCAACAGGATTTTTGGCCCAAGCCTGTGTTTCTTTATATATTTTCTTTGCAAATAATTTTGCAGCGATTGATTTTATTGACATTTTTTACTGGTGGTTTAATGATTTTTTGCCGCGAAGACGCAAAGGCACGAATTTTTTGTTGTCAACTGAAAAACTGATTTTACTGTTTTGAGTTTCGACTCCTCCCTTTCGGGGAGGCAGGGAGGGGATTTGTGTTTTTCTCCTCTTTCGCCACTTGCGCTCTTAATTCCATTTCCTTTTTTGAAGCGGATAGATTAACGCGAGATAGAGCTTCTTCGGTTGCGGCAAGTATCGAATCTTTATTGAATTTGGCATATTCTAATTCACCGGTTAGTACTTTCTGAATCGATTTGATATAAGCTTCATTTTTTTTTAATGCAAATGACAAAGAATCTGCTTTTATAGCCAATTGGGTGGCGTCTTTTTTTAGTTTCGAAGAGGAATACCCCGGGATAAATTCACGCAAAGGTGTAAAAGCAATGATAAAAGTGGTAACCGTAATAATAATAATCGTACTCAAAGTTACAAATACAAAAACATTCATCAATGTGAGTTTTAAAGAAAATGTCTCTTCAAAAGTATCTTCGTTTAGAATTATTAAACGTCTTTTATTGAATAGATTTTCCTTAATTATTTTACGCTTTTGTCTTTTCTTGGACATCTAATTTGATTATTGAACAAATATAAACAATTAATGTTATTGATAGTATTTGAATGCTTTCAACCCCTATTACGAAATTGTAAATATATTTTAATAATTTTTTAACGTTGTTGTAACCAAATAATTGCCTTAAATGAGTTCCTATTAATTTATTCTATATACCTTTGCCCTAAGATTTATTACAAATTTGCTTCGGCATAAATTATCGTATTATGAGTAGTATAGGTGTTACAGAAATCCTTATTATATTGGCAGTTGTTTTATTACTTTTCGGAGGTAAAAAAATTCCGGAACTAATGAAAGGTCTAGGAAGCGGAATAAAAGAATTCAAAAACGCTGCTAAAGACGAACAACCCGCAGTAAAAAAAGAAGAAGAAACAAAATAAAAAAAAAGCTTTTCATAATTTGAAAAGCCTTTTTTTATGGTTTAAATAACCATCGTCAACTGAATTCGTTTTCTGTCTTCATCGACTTCCGTTACTTTTACCTGAATTCATTACAATATCATCCAGCCCTAAAACAACTTGTTAAGTTCTTCGAGCATTGCCGGACGACGTGGATATTTAACCTTAAGTTTTTTTGCCACTTCAAGTATTTTTTGTTTCGATTCTGGAAAATCTTTGATGAGAAATTGCATCTTTTTGACTAAATTTTTATATTGGCTTCTTCCTTCAGAATGCTCTCCTTCTTTTTCGAGTGCAGGAACCAAAACTTCAACCATTTCAGTTGAATATTGGTTTTTCAAGTAAGGATAATAGGTTAACACATTGTCTAAATTTTGCTCTATTTGAACCAATTCAAATAGTCGGTCAAAATAATTTTCCTGAATATAAATGGGAGCTAGATGATACAACTTAGCAGAATTAAGTCGCTGAACATCACACAAAACACTCTTTTTACTTGCTTCATTCACTTTATTAATAATGGTTGCTATCTCTTTTTCGATAACTTTTTTCCATTTTTCTTTATGAAAGGTGTTTTTCCATTGGTTGTAATATGTGGTATTCAAGCCTCCATCAAATGCGAATTTTCTAGAAAAATAGCAAATCATCGGAAGGTCTTTCTGCAAGACAGCAATCTTCAATAATTCTTTTTCCCATTGATATACTGTTCCAGAATGTTGCTTTTTCTCGGCAATTTTTATGCCTTCTGACAAAAGCTGTTTGGCTTTATCATATTCTCCCTCTTCTATACAATTATTGATTTCAATGGCTCTTATTTCTGAAATTTCAATGTTTTGATGGATCAACTCTTGCAATTCGTTTTCTCTACCAATTTTACTTAAAAATTGTACTTTCTGTTTAATGAAAAAGTTTCTATCATAATCATAACTTTTAGCCTTGTGGATTTTGGCATCGATAAATTCTATAAAATCATTTGGCTTGTAGATATTTATAGAAAGATCCGCATACATATCAATTAATGTATAGCCAAAATCTCCATAATCGAAATAAATGGGATTCTGCAGTTCTTCTTTGACAAAATGGGCTATCTGTTCTTTAAATTCCAGTGAAACCGTAGCCTCGATAAGTTGCGACAATAACGTAAAAGTTTCTTCTGCACATCCTGCAACGTAACCATTACTGTCGTCACAATATTCAAAAACAGGACATACTTCGCGAACGAGCACTTTACATAACACAAAAGCATCACGGTAGTTTTTGTTGGTAAGGTATTGTTGGATAGTAGCACCATATTTGCCCAACTCTTTGCCTAATTTATTAGAAGCATAATAATCAATAAACCCTCTTGAGGTATGACTTTTGATAGCTTTTTTAATCAAATCAGTATATTTTTTTTCAAAATTAAAAGTGTTGTCTTTTTCTGCAAAATGAAGTTCAAATGTGTCCTTGAAATTTCTATCTTTTTTTGAATACTGTTTTATAAAATCTTGATATTCTTTTAGGCTAATTTTTTCAAGCAATGCCTCAAAAGACATTTTTTTATCTTTCGATGGTTTTTCTACTATTTTTTCAAGTATCACTTCCGTGGTTTTTTGTTTCAGAATAGTATACAAGACTGCTACAATATGTTTGCATTCTGCACTATAATCATAAGGACAAGTACATTCATAGGATTTTATTTCTCCTTTGCTTCCTAATTGAATTTCTATCTGATAATCATCTGTACCAACAACACCTGCAGCCCAATTATTTTTTTTGATTTCTTCAAAGAATTCAACATTTCCTTTTAGAAAATATTCTTTCCCTCTTTTTAGTATTGTAGATTCTATTTGATTTTCAAAATTTTCAATTGTCATCATTTTTGTTTTTATAAAATTCTGATTTATAATAATTTAAATGTTTAAATAACCATCGTCAACTGAATTCGTTTTCTGTCTTCATCGACTTCGGTGACTTTTACCTCAACGTGTTGGTGCAGTTTCACCACTTCGTTTACATCGCTCACAAAACCCGCTTTGAGTTGTGAGATGTGAACCAAGCCGCTTTCTTTTATTCCAATATCCACAAAACAACCAAAATTGGTAATGTTATTGACAATTCCGGGTAAAATCATTCCAGTTTTTACGTCTTTTATGGTTTTTACATTCGGATCAAATTCAAATACTTTAGCTGATTTTCTTGGATCTAATCCTGGCTTCTCCAATTCTTTGATAATGTCTTTCAATCCCAACAAACCAATCTCAGGCGTGATGTAATTTTCTGGCTTTATTAAAGTCGTTTTTTCTTTGTTGCCAATCAAATCATTGACCGTCAATTTCAAATCCTTAGCCATTTTTTCCACAATTCCG
This sequence comes from Flavobacterium xylosi, assembly GCF_042787345.1. Taxonomy (NCBI): domain Bacteria; kingdom Pseudomonadati; phylum Bacteroidota; class Flavobacteriia; order Flavobacteriales; family Flavobacteriaceae; genus Flavobacterium; species Flavobacterium xylosi. The sequence goes on from NZ_JBHZPZ010000010.1 coordinate 102,722, forward strand.
TAGGCTTCCGGATGCACCGCTGAATTATCCAAAGGATTTTTGGCATTCGAAATTCGGATAAAAGCAACTCCTTGTTGGTACGCTTTTTCACCTAATCTTGGCACTTTTTTAAGTTGCTTTCTATCGGTGAAAGGACCGTTTTCAGAACGATATTGAACAATATTTTCGGCCAGCTTCTCTCCTATTCCACTCACATAACTCAACAAATGTTTACTCGCCGTGTTGATATTTATCCCAACAGAATTCACGCAACGAATGACAGTATTATCTAATTCTTCTTTTAACTTATTTTGATCCACATCATGCTGGTATTGGCCTACGCCAATGGCTTTCGGGTCAATTTTCACCAATTCTGCCAAAGGATCAGAAAGTCGTCTCCCGATAGAAATCGAGCCACGAACCGTTACATCATAATTAGGAAATTCCTCTCTTGCAATTTTCGATGCGGAATACACTGATGCGCCTGCCTCGGAAACGATGAAAACCTGAACCGGTTTATCGAAAGCTATTTTCTTAATAAAAAATTCAGTCTCACGCGAAGCGGTACCGTTTCCTATGGAAATCGCGTCAATTTTATACGAATTCACCATCGAACGAATTTTTTTCATCGCCATCGCTTCCTCTTTTTGAGGTGCATGAGGATAAATCGTTTCATTGTACAATAAGTCGCCTTTTTCATCCAGACAAACGATTTTACAACCGCTTCTAAATCCTGGATCAATCGCCAGAATTCTTTTTTCACCCAAAGGCGGCGCCAATAATAACTGCCCTAAATTATTCGCAAAAACCTGAATCGAATTGGCATCAGCCTTAACCTTGGCTTCCTGCAAAGCTTCATTGGAAATCGCCGGATTCAACAATCGTTTGTAACTGTCTTCAATCGCTAATTGAACGTGTGGTGTGGTTTTATTTTGACTTTTTAAAATTAAAGCATCAATAATATCATAGGCTTCATCAATATCTACTTCTACTTTAAACTTAATAAAACCTTCATTTTCAGCTCGCAGTATCGCCAGTAATCTGTGCGATGGCGCCTTAGTCAACGGTTCCGCCCAATCGAAATATTGACTGAATTTTTGTGCTGCTTCATCGTCTTTCTTCGTTTTAACTACTTTGGTGGTAATGGTTGCTTTGCGTTCGTACAATCGTCGTAGTTGTTTTCGAACATAAATATTTTCATTAATCCATTCCGCAATAATATCGCGCGCACCTTGCAGCGCCGCATCTTCATTGATTACAGTTTCATTCAAATATTTGGTAGAAATAAAATCAACATCGTCATTATTTTGAGCCATAATGATTTTAGCCAACGGTTCTAATCCGTTTTCACGAGCAACATCGGCTTTGGTTTTTTTCTTCTTTTTATAAGGCAGATAAAAATCTTCCAATTCCTGTAAGTCGAAACTATTTTGGATTATTTTTTCTAATTCCGGGCTAAGCGCATTTTGTTCCTGAATAGACTTTAAAATTGCCTCTTTTCTTTTTACAATCACCTCGTAATCCTTTTGGAATTTGGCAATTTGTTCAATAAAAACTTCATCCAAATTTCCGGTTGTATCTTTTCGATAGCGGGAAATAAACGGAATCGTACAATCCTCTTTTAATAATTGAACCGTGTTTTGAATATTAATTGCTTCCGTCGAAACATATTTAGCTATAAATTGTATATTGGTCATCCTGTAATTAGATAATTTTAAATGTAATAATCTGAAAAAGTTTTAATTAGAAAAAATGATATTGTCTAATTAATTTTCAGCTAAAATAATAGCTTTTCACTTCAAATTTATATCAATTATGACTTTATTATATAGTTTTTTGACCTTGAATATTTTAGCTTTTATAATTACAGCTTATGATAAACGATTGGCTATTGTGAATAAAAAAAGGATTTCCGAAGAAACCCTTTTAACATTTGCGGCTGTTGGCGGCACAATTGGTTCGGCATTAGCCATGTATATTTTCCGTCATAAAACTTCTAAAAAATACTATCTTTTTAAGTTTTACAGAATTGTATTTATCCAAATTTTAATTATTGGAGCCCTGTTTTATTTTGGTGTTTTAAATGAAAATTACATTATAAAATCTAAATAATTACTTTTACTAATTACTTCAAAAGTAGCTTCCGGATACGCTTTTGCGAAAGCTGTTGGAATTTTTGTTTTTTTATTTTCATTCCATTTAAACTCAAATCCGGCCAGTTGATCGCCTTTTTCTTCAAGCCAATCCAGTTCTTGCTGATCATAGGTTCGCCAGAAATAATTATTGGTTTTTATTTTTAGGTAATTTTGCTTTTTAATACGTTCTACTGCCAAGTAATTTTCCCATAAATCGCCCACATCTGTTCTGGAATCCAATCGATTGAAATTATTGATGATACCGTTTCTAATGCCATTATCGTAAAAATACCAACGACTGGATTTCACAATTTCCTTTCGAAGATTACGGCTGAATCCTTCTATTTTAAAAATAATAAACACTTTAGAAAGTAAATCTAAATAATTTGCAACTGTATTTTTAGACATTTGCAACTGATTTGCTAATTCCTGTAACGAAACTTCTTTCCCTAATTGATACGCTATCAAACGCAGCAAATCATAAATTTTATCGGCGTGTTTTATTCCTTCAAATACTAAAATATCTTTGAGTAGATACGAATTTATAATTTCAAATAAATACTCTTTTTTATCTTCCCATTCTGGATATTGAATTAGCTCCGGATAACCACCAAACAATAATCTTTGTTCTAAATTTTCTGTCGTTTGTTTGTAATTTTCTTGTGCCGAATATTCCATTTGTGCCAACGGAAAAAGATATAAAGTGTTTTTTCGTCCTACTAATGGTTCGCCAAGATGATTGTTTAAATCAAATACAGAAGAACCTGTGGCAATTATTTTGATTCCCTCAATAGAATCCACAATTAGTTTTAAAATCAAACCAATATCCGGAATCGTTTGTGCTTCGTCTATAACCAGTAAATCAATATTGTGTAATAATCGTTTGTAATTCGCTACGGAACGCTCTTTGAGTAAATTAGCGTCATTGATATCTTCTCCGTTCAGTTGTAAATAACCTCCGTCAGGAATTGTTTGAAGGTAATATTTTATTAGTTCGGTTTTCCCGACACGACGAGCGCCCAGTAAAATCAATACTTTGTTAGGAAGTACTTTTTTACCAAAATCTTGAAATAGTGCTCTTTTAAAATAATTTTCCATTCTATTTGATTTAAAAATCTAAACCAAATATAATCAAAAAATAGTAATTCAGTCAGTACGTTGACTGAATTAATGTAAATTCAATCAACGTACTGACTGAATTTACATTAATTCAGTCAATAAAAAATTTTTAACAAGAAATTTTATCCACTCTATTTTGGTGCCTTCCTCCTTCAAATTCAGTATTTAAGAAAGTATCTACCATTTCAACTGCCTGTGGAATCGAAGTATAACGAGCCGGAATACTTATTATATTAGCATTATTGTGTTGGCGAGCCAAAGTTGCGATTTCTTTCATCCAACATAAAGCGGCACGAACTTTCTCGTGTTTATTGGCTGCCATAGCGATTCCGTTTCCGCTTCCGCAAATAATAATTCCAAAATCAGCTTTTGCTTCCGAAATATCATTTGCAACAGCATGCGCAAAATCAGGATAATCTACACTATCTACAGAATCAGTTCCGTAATTAGTTACTTCATGTCCTTTTGCTTTAAGCATATCTACAATTGCCTTTTTGTATTCTGGACCAGCGTGATCGTTTCCGATGGAGATTTTCATTTTTACTATATTAAGTTGTGTGCTGCAAATTTAAATAAAGAAATTTAGTTTTGTTGAATTTAATTTTCGCTTTCTTTAATACAGTAATCCAGTCCAAATTAACCATTAAAACTATAGTATATTTTTGCTTATATAACTACCCGACTATTAATAAATTAGCACTTATTAACAATTCTATTAAATCTATAAATGATTGTAAATCAATATAAAATATATAATAAAATTGTTAATTTTTTACATTGTTAATAGCAAAACGCAAACGGTTGATATTCAGTTAACTTTAAATTAACATAACATGTTCATAACTTTAGATAGAATATTAGAAGTTTTTTTGGGTTGTAACCAAAAAATAAGTAATCCAAAACCCACATCAGAAATCCAAATTTTGTTTGGTGAGTTTTTAGAATAGTTATCATTATAAAAAAGTGGTTTATTAACAAAAATTTAAAAAATACTTATTTACAAAAACTATTCATTTTACATTATTAACCATTGTTAATTAAAATTTAAAACCTCTTTAAAACTAAACCTTTACTATAAAATAAGTATGTTGATAACTCTATATAACATCCTAAAACTTCATTTCAATACATTTTAAAATATATTTATTGCCATTATTAACAAGCTATAATAACAACCAAAAAATAATTTAAATTTAATTTTTCTTTTTGTTTATATTAATATATGTTGATAACATTTAAGTTTTAAAAAATTTAAATTCAAGTTTTATAAATGTAAACGCTATGATTAATTAAACAATTCTAAGATTGTTATTCAGATCGTCTAAGATATCTTGTACCGCTTGAAAATCGTTTGGATGTACTTTGAGTTTAATTCCACCCAAAGCTGCAGAATAAAAAGGAGCAACAGCTAGTGTAGATTCATTTTCAAAAAAATAATGAATTTCCTCTTGATCTAAAATATGTTTTAGAACAATAATTTCATGAGAATAATTGAAAATAGCAATGGTTTGAAAGTCTTCCATTTGAATCGTTTTTATAAAGATACAACTATTCTGTAAAGTTATATTTTCTTTAAATTGTTAACCATTTATTGATAACCATCAACTATTTCGTAATTTTATAGCTTATAAGAAAAGATGTATGAGTAAAAGATTAAGAAAGCCGATAAAAAAAGAGAAAGATTTCTCTGATAAAATTTTAAAAATATTATCGCAAAGTGCTAATAAAGCATTCAATTACAAACAAATAGGAGCAAAGCTAGAACTTGACGATACCCAAAGCCGAAATCAAATTATTAAAGATTTGAAAATTCTGGCCTCCCAAGATAAAATCATAGAATCAGAACCCGGAAAATATTTAGTTAAAGCAGTAAGTAAAGATTATTACGAAGGTAAAATTGATATGACTGGTCGTAAGACAGCTTATTTTGTTTGTTCTGAACTGGAAGAAGACGTTTTTATTCCAACAAACAATTTGAATCACGCTTTAGACAAAGACATTGTAAAAGTATACGTTTACAATAAAAGAAAAGGTAAAAAGCCGGAAGGTGAGGTTATTGAAGTTGTTGAAAGAAATAAAACTGACTTTGTTGGGGTTATTGATATTCAAAAAAATTTCTCTTTTGTTTCAACTGCCAATCCAAAAATGTACACCGATATTTTTATTCCAAAAGATAAAATCGGAGAGGCGGAGCAAGGCGATGTGGTTTTAGTTCACATCGAAGATTGGCCAGCCAGAGCAGATAGTCCTTTTGGAAAAGTTATAAAAGTATTAGGGAAACCAGGAGAACACGATACCGAGATTCATGCCATTCTTGCTGAATACGGATTGCCATCAGAATTTCCTATAGAAGTAGAAACGTTTGCACAAAAAATAGACACATCGATAGAAGCAGATGAAATTGCGAAACGTCGTGATATGCGCGACACGTTGACTTTGACCATTGATCCAAAAGATGCCAAAGATTTTGATGATGCTTTATCGTTCAAAAAATTAGAAAATGGCAACTATGAAATAGGGATTCATATTGCCGATGTTTCGCATTATCTTCAGGAAGGAACAATCCTTGATGATGAAGCGTATCAAAGAGCAACTTCGGTTTATTTAGTAGATAGAGTAGTCCCAATGTTACCAGAAGTATTATCAAATTTTGCTTGTTCGTTACGACCAAATGAAGAAAAATATACATTCTCCTCTATTTTCGAAATAACAGAAACAACGCAAGTCGTTAATCAATGGTTTGGTAGAACTGTAATTTATTCGGATCAGCGTTTTGCTTACGAAGAGGCACAGTATATCATAGAGACAAAAGATGACGTGATTCCGGAAGAAATTTCTATAACGGGAAGTTCGTATAAAGTTTCATCAGCAATTGTCGCTGCGACGCTAAAAATGGATGAACTCGCTAAAATTTTCAGAAAAAGAAGAATGGCTGATGGAGCTATTTCTTTTGATAAAGTAGAAGTAAAATTCAATTTAGATGCTGACGGTGAACCTCAAGGTGTTTATTTTAAAGTATCAAAAGATGCGAATCATCTGATTGAAGAATTTATGCTTTTGGCCAATAGAAAAGTAGCAGAATACATTGGAAAACAAAAGAAAACGTTCATTTATAGGATTCACGATGAACCAAATGAAGATAAATTGATTGCCATGCAAACTTTAATTGCAAAGTTTGGTTATAAAATTGATTTTAGAAACAAAGGAGATATTTCAAAATCATTGAATGCTTTGATGGAAGAAGTGAATGGTAAAAAAGAACAAAATTTAATTGATACTCTTGCTATTAGAAGTATGAGCAAAGCGAAATATTCTACAGATAACATAGGACATTACGGTTTAGCTTTTGAATATTATTCTCATTTTACATCACCAATTCGTCGTTATCCTGATGTAATGGTGCATCGATTATTACAGCATTATCTGGATGGAGGAAAATCAGCAGATGAAGAAACCTATGAAACCAAATGTGTGCATTCATCCACGATGGAAGGTTTGGCAACCAATGCAGAACGGGATTCTATCAAATACATGCAGGTAAAATACATGCAAGATCATCAGGACCAAGAATTTTTGGGTGTAATTTCTGGTGTGACGGAGTGGGGAATTTATGTTGAAATTATAGAAAACAAATGTGAAGGAATGTGTAGAATTCGAGATATAAAAGACGATTATTACACTTTCGACGAAAAGCAATATGCATTAACCGGCGCAACTTCTGGAAAATTATTACAATTAGGAGATGAAATTTACGTTAAAGTAAAAAATGCCGATTTGGTTAAAAAACAACTGGATTTTAATTTTTTAAGAAGAATTGAAGAACCAATAAAATAAAAAATGAAAAAATTAGTCATTATTGCATTTGTATTATTAAGTCAATTAACAAACGCTCAAATAAGTAGAAATTTAGGAGATTTTGATGAAGTAAGAGTATTTGACAAGATCAACGTCAAACTAATTTCATCCACGGAGAATAAAGTAATTATTACCGGGGACAGAGCTGATGAAGTGGAAACGGTTAATAAAAATGGGGATTTAAAAATCAGGATGCCATTTCCAAAATTATTAGCAGGAAATAACATCGTAGTAAAATTGTATTTCAAAAATATTGAAAGTATCAGTGCAAGTGAGGGAAGTTATATCTCAAGTGAAGCTGAATTCAAACAAACCATATTGAATTTAAATTCAATGTCAGGTGCTGAAATTAATGTTGATGTGAATGTTGATAAAGTGAATGTGAAGGCGAATGCCGGAGGAATAATTGAATTATCAGGAAAAGCTTTAAACCAAGATGTTATCATTACGTCGGGCGGAATTCTAAAAGCAAGTGATTTACACACTTCACAAACTTCAATAAGCGTTTCTGCAGGAGGAAAAGCTGAAATCTATGCTACCACATTGGTTGATGCAAAAGTTAAAGCCGGAGGTTCTATTTTTATATACGGAAAACCGAAGCAAATTAATAAAGAAGTTTTCATTGGTGGAACTATCATGGAAAAATAATAGTTTTGCAATTTTATTTGATAAATTTTAAATTTTAATGGTTAACGATATTTTATCCGGTATTCCGTGGGGAATTTTTTTAAGTTTTATGATAGGTCCTGTTTTTTTTATTTTACTGGAAACAAGCATTATAAAAGGATTTAGAGCGGCATTAGTTTTTGATTTAGGTGTAATTTTAGGTGATATTGTTTTTATAGGAATTGCTTATTTAGGCAGTTATAGACTGATTCAAAGTTTAAAAGACAAACCGGCTCTTTTTATTTTTGGTGGAATATTGATGTTGGCTTACGGTATTATTTCTTTTTTGCAATTAAAAAAAGAAGAAAAAGTAAATACCGATATAATTGACAAGGAGATTATAAAGAAGAATTACGGAAGTCTTTTTGTAAAAGGATTTTTTTTAAATATCATTAACATTGGTGTTCTTGGTTTTTGGCTGGCAATTATTATTTCTGTGGGTCCAAAATTGGAAATGCAAACTTCCAGAATGATTACCTTTTTTGCAACAGTAATTTTATCTTATTTATTTATAGATTGCATTAAAATTATCTTAGCCAAACAGTTAAAAAATAAATTGACACCTAGTAATATTCTTAAAATCAAAAAAGGAATCAGCATTGTTTTAATGATTTTCGGTGTTGTTCTAATCACTCAAGGTTGGTTTCCAAAAGAAAAAGCAATGGTTAAAAAAGCATTTGAAAAAATAGAGAATAAGTAAAAAGGTTTTCTTTCAAAAATACAGAAAGTCTAAATCGGATATAAATATTCAGATTTAGGCTTCTTTTTATCTTGAAAATTATCATTTCGAAGAAGTAGAGAACTAATACAAAGTGAGATTCCTCCTTCGTCGGAATGACAGATATTCACTACTTCTTATATGCCTTATATGTTTAGAATTTTAAACCATATAAGGCATATAAGTTTAAAAAAAGCATTGTAATAAATTCTATGTTTGATTGCTATTATCTTTAGAGTTTCTTCAAGATATTATGAATATTTTAATTTTTTAAACCATTAAGATATTAAGCATCATTGCGAAATACTTTAAAACTTAATTTTCTAAATATCTTAATGGTTTAAATGATAGAAGATATTTAATTTTCCTTAAAATTAGACATAAAAAAACCTCCAAATTGCTTTGTAGGTTTTAGAATCATCTCCCAAAGCTTCTGGACGGATTCGAACTTATCTTTAATTAATTTTTCTTAAAATTAGACATAAAAAAACTGCTAAATTTCTTTGATGATTCTTGAGTATTGTCCGGATTCGAACTATAACTTTATTTAATTTTTCTTAAAAATTAGACATAAAAAAACCTCCAAATTGCTTTGAAGGTTTTAGAGGCATCGTCTGGATTCGAGCTATAACTATTTAATTTTTTCTAAAAATTGCACATAAAAAAACCTCCAAATTGCTTTGAAGATATAATCTTTTCTTCCGGATTCGAACTATAACTTTATTTAATTTTTCTTAAAAATTAGACATAAAAAAACCTCCAAATTGCTTTGAAGGTTTTAGAGGCATGGTCTGGATTCGAACTATAACTTTATTTAATTTTTCTTAAAAATTAGACATAAAAAAACCTCCAAATTGCTTTGAAGGTTTTAGAGGCATCGTCCGGATTCGAACTATAACTTTATTTAATTTTTCTTAAAAATTAGACAGAAAAAAACCTCCAAATTGCTTTGAAGGTTTTAGAGGCATCGTCCGGATTCGAACCATAACTTTATTTAATTTTTCTTAAAAATTAGACAGAAAAAAACCTCCAAATTGCTTTGAAGGTTTTAGAGGCATCGTCCGGATTCGAACCGGAGTAGGAGCTTTTGCAGAGCCCAGCCTAGCCACTCGGCCACGACGCCAATTATTTATTGGTTTGCAAATATAGTAAAAAAGTTAAAAAAGGAAAGCCAATTACCACAAAGTTTTAAAAATTCTTAAATACTAATTCTTGATTGGTAATTAACTTAATTTCTAGTTTTATCCATTTCTATAGTAACTGCTTCAACATCACCTCCAATGGGAGGATTTAATTTTGAAACTTCTAAAATTACCTTGGAAATAGAAGGAATTTCTCTGAATGTCCTAGTAATTATGCGTTGTGCCACATGTTCCAATAAGTTGGATCGAATAGCCATTTCTTCTTCTACAATTCGATTTAAATGCACATAATCAACGGTATCCTTCAATTCATCCGATAGTGACGACTGTCCTAAATCTGTTTTTATTTTTAAATCTACTCTGTAATCAGATCCTATTTTACTCTCTTCAACTAAGCAACCGTGATAAGAGAAAGTTCTGATATTTTTTAATTTTATGAAGCCCATTTTTATAATTTTAATCTTGTGGTGTTTAGATCTTGGTAATTGGAGGTTACAGCTTGAATCGAAACAATTTTCTCTAATTCATCAACTGTAAAATGGATTGTATAGGGGAATTTTTTTAAATGCAATATTGTGATTTCGTTATATTTTACCTCAAAAAATGGAATATTATTTAAAGTTAAAGCATAATTTTTGAACTCTTTATAAAATAATTTACCCAATCCTTTTCGTATAGATTCATAATATTCGGCTGCTTCATTAACTTCTTGTTTTGCTCTAAGAAGAATAGTGATTTTATAATTTTCTTTTAAAGCCATTTTTTGTCTAATTCTTTCAAAGCGTCTTCTAAAGGAATATAATCCCCTGGTTTAGCATTTTTCATTCGTTCTAAAACCATTTCTTGTTGCCATAACGGAACTTCGTTCGCTGTGTTGTCATTTATAGAAACGTCAGGAATATGTTTGAAAAAACTAATAAAAGTTTCGTAAAAATCGTCTGGAATTGTAACTGTTAATTGTCGCATAACGTTTGATATTTATACAAAAATACAAATTTTTGTTTATAGTGTGTTCTTAATGGCGAATCTAACTACAAACCATAAACCAAGAACTATAAACTTTTATATCTTTGCTAAAATTAAATTACAAAATGTCAACCGAAGAAAAATCACTCCATTTTATAGAACAAATTATTGAAGACAGTTTAGCAAGCGGTTTTCCTCAAGATAAATTACGTTTTCGTTTTCCGCCCGAACCTAATGGGTATTTACACATTGGTCATGCCAAATCTATTTGCTTAAATTTTGGTTTAGGATTAAAGTACAATGCGCCAGTTAATTTGCGTTTTGATGATACCAATCCAGCCAAAGAAGAACAGGAATATGTAGACGCTATCAAGGAAGATTTGAAATGGTTGGGTTTTAATTGGACCGAAGAATTGTACTCTTCTGATTATTTTCAGCAGTTATATGAATGGGCGGTTGCGATGATTAAAAACGGTAAAGCCTATGTTGACAGTCAATCTTCGGAAAATATGGCTATTCAAAAAGGAACGCCAACACAACCTGGAGTTGATGGACCTTATAGAAACCGTTCCATTGAAGAAAATCTTACGTTATTCGGAGGAATGAAAAATGGTGATTTTCCGGAAGGAAGTCATGTTTTGCGTGCCAAAATTGATATGAAATCTACCAATATGTTGATGCGTGATCCATTAATGTACCGTATTTTGCACCGTCATCATCATAGAACAGGAAATGATTGGAATATTTATCCAATGTATGATTATGCACACGGAGAAAGTGATTATATAGAGCAAATTTCGCATTCTATTTGTACACTTGAATTTGTGATGCACCGTGAATTATATGATTGGTTTTTAGACCAAATTTATGATGACTCAAAAGTAAGACCACATCAATATGAATTTGCTCGTTTGAACTTGAATTACACCGTAATGAGCAAACGTAAATTATTACAACTGGTTCAGGAAAATATAGTAAATGGTTGGGATGATCCAAGAATGCCTACCATTTCAGGTTTAAGAAGACGTGGATATACTGCAGCTTCTATTCGTAAATTTTGTGAAATAATTGGTGTTGCCAAAAGAGAGAATATTATTGACTTTTCACTTTTGGAATTTTGTTTACGCGAAGATTTAAACAAAACAGCTCCAAGAGTTATGGCTGTTTTAGATCCGATAAAATTGATTATCACTAATTATCCTTCGGATCCCGACGGCTCGGGAGAAGAATGGCTTGAAGCCGAAAATAATCAGGAAGATGAAAGTGCTGGATTTAGAAAAGTTCCTTTTTCAAGAGAGTTATACATCGAGAGAGAAGACTTTCTTGAAGAAGCGCCAGCTAAATTTTTCCGATTAAGTATAGGCAGAGAAGTACGACTTAAAAATGCTTATATCATTAAAGGAGAAAGTGTTGTAAAAGATGCTGCAGGAAATATTACTGAAATTCATGTGACCTATGATGAAGACAGCCGAAGCGGAAGTGGGAGTGAAGCAAGCCAGAGAAAAGTGGCCGGAACCTTGCATTGGGTTTCTATCAAACATGCTTTAGAGGCCGAAGTTCGTTTGTACGATCGTCTGTTTATTGATGAAGCGCCGGACAGTCATAAAGAGAAGAACTTCTTGGAATTTATGAATCCGAATTCACTGCAAATTGTAAAAGGATTTGTAGAACCAAGCTTAGCTGAAGTAAAACCAGATGAGAAATTTCAGTTTCAACGTTTGGGTTATTTCAATGTTGATAAAGATACAACTGAAGGCAAAATTGTCTTTAATAAAACCGTTGGATTGAAAGATGCATGGGAAGAAAAAGGCAAGAAAGAAGAAAATTTATTGATGAATACTCAAAAGGAAATCAATAAATATGTGAAGGAAAAAGACGAGAACAACGCTATTTTGATCTTAAATTCTGTCATTGAAAACATAAAAAGTATTGATAATTACAGTTTAATTATTCAGACAATTGTCAAAAACATTAAAAACGACAACAACTCCTTGTTGTTTTCTAATTTGATTTTGCACTATTCTGATAAAGTTAAAATTAAAGACATAGAAGTGGAGGCTTTGACTAAATTGTATTCAATGTCTTTAAAAAGTCAAATGGCCGCTGTTAGAATTTTAGCTATTCAAAATTTACAAAATGATTTAAATAATTACAGTGTTTTTGAAACGCAACTTTCGGAAATTAAAAATATTGAAAAAAACGAGAAAGTTCTAAAATTATTAAATGATTTAAAATTATAACACTCCATAAACGATATAGATTTTTTCAACTGAAAGCGCCCTTAAAAGGCGCTTTTTGTTATAATAGCAAATTCTTATTGAAAAAGTAAAAAACATAAGGTTTTGTAATTAAAAATGACTTACATAAATTGAATTTAAAGCAGTTTTTTAAGTTTTTCGGCTTAAGATATATTAATTGATTTTTTGAATAACAGCGTGCTTTATTTAGTGTTTTGGCCTTGTAAAAAACAATTTAACGGCTTGTTAACAACAAGATGTTAATAAAATCCGTAGATTTAGATTATTAACGATAAAAACAGAAATTATGTCAAATAACGCAGGAAGTACATTATTGGCTTTATTAACTGGCGCAGCTATTGGAGCTGGATTGGGAATTTTATATGCACCGGACAAAGGTTCCAGAACCAGAGAAAAAATTAATGATGGATATGATGATGCCAAAAATAATTTAAAACATAAATATGAAAATGCAGCTGAAGAGTTGAAACATAAATTTGCTATTTTCAAACAAAATAATTTGCAGGAAACTTATGATGAGATGCTTTCTAATGTGAGTCATAAAACGGAAGATGTAATTTCTTTTTTAGAAGAAAAATTGGCTAATTTGAAAGAGCAAAATGCGAAACTTCAAAAATAATATTGGTTACCAGTACTAATTGATATTAAAAAATAAATATATGGCTTTTGAAGAGTTAAAAGAAAACACAGAGAATATTCAAGAACAGATGCAGTCTTTTTTGGAAAGCAATGTGGCTTATTACAAATTATGGGGTTTTAAGGTTGCAATGAAATCAACCACCATGATTCTTAAGTTCACGTTGATTTTTATATGTTTTGGTATTGTTTTATTATTTTGTTCCATTGCAGGAGCATTGGCAATAGGCAAATATTTAGACAGTTATCCATTGGGATTTTTAAGCATAGCAGGAGTATACCTAGTCTTAACAGGTCTTTTATTCACAATCAGAGAAAGATTCTTTGAAGGATCAGTATTGGAGAAATTTTCTGAAATATTTTTTAACGACGACTAAATTATGGGAACAAAAAAATATTCATCCTATGCTCAGATTGATAGGGAATTGGAAATATTGAAAATTGAAAAGGAAATCAGTTATCAAAAACTGGTTTACGGGATTAAAAAAACGAAAGAGAGTTTTACACCACAAAATATTGTCAGCGGAGTGTTAGGTTCTTCGTTGAAAGCTTTTTCGGGTAATTACGGAACGCTAATAAATCTTGCCATTCCATATGTAACGAAAGCAATTCCCTTTGTTTCCAAGGCTTTTCCAACGGTTATCAAATGGGTATCAAAATTAAAAAGAGGCAATTAAGCCTCTTTTTTTATGTAGTATTATATTTCTATTTCAGGTTCTTCCGGAGCAGGAGGTGTTTGATGAACGGTATTGGTATGATGTTCCTCGTCTGCTTTTGGTTTTCTCTTTTTATTTTTATTTTTCATCATTTCGCCCACTTGATTGGACGCACTAAAAGAAGCGACCATATTATTCAGCATATCACTTCCGGCTTGAGGAGAATTGGGTAACAAGATTAAATTGGAGTTAGCGTCTGCGCCAATGGCTTGCAGTGTATCATAATGCTGAGTTACCACAATAAGCGCCGAAGCTTCCTGCGAGTTTATCCCCACTTTATTTAAAACATCTACACTTTCTACTAAACCTCTTGCAATTTCACGGCGTTGATCCGCAATTCCTTGTCCTTGTAAACGTTTGCTTTCTGCTTCTGCTTTAGCTTTAGCCACAATTCTAATTCTGGAGGCTTCTGCTTCAAATTCGGCTACCGTTTTTTCTCTATCCGCTGCATTAATTCGGTTCATGGCATTTTTTACTTGAATATCCGGGTCAATATCAGTAACCAAAGTATTGATAATGGTATAGCCATAAGTGGTCATAGCCTCATTTAATTCTCTTTTTACAGCAATTGCAATATCATCTTTTCGTTCAAAAACATCATCCAGTTTTAATTTTGGAACTTCGGCACGAACCACATCAAATACATAAGAAGTAATTTGGTCATGCGGATATTCAAGTTTGTAAAAAGCATCATAAACGGTTTCTTTGATGACCATAAATTGTACCGATACTTTTAGTTTTACGAAAACATTATCTTTCGTTTTGGTTTCGATGATAACATCTAATTGTTGAATTTTTAGATTAACACGTCCGGCAATTCGATCAATTAAAGGAATTTTCAGTTGAAGTCCCGATTGTCTGACACTTAAGAATTTTCCAAAGCGCTCAATGATGACGGAGGTTTGTTGTCTGACAGTAAAAAAGGAAGACATTAAAATAAATAATCCGAAGACAATAATAATAATTAGTGTAATGTTCATAGTGTGAATAATTTAATTAAAAAGTTAGTGTTAAATTACAAAAAAACTTTAGGTTTGTGCCGATTAAATTTTAAAACATGAAAAAGATAGGTTTAACTACTGTTTTTATACTGATTTCAATAGCCGCTTTTGCGCAATATAATTATAGGGATGCAAATAGGATCGGAATTACTTTTGGTTTAAATCAGTTTACATTGAATACCAATAATTTCCAGACCAAACCAGGATCAGGATGGAACGGAGGACTTTCCGTCAGAGGAAATTTCTACAATGATTGGGATATGGTGTACGCGTTGCAGTTTAGTGAAAACAATTTTGCAGTAGCCACCAAAAGCTTTTTTTTAGCAAATGAAGAAGTGAATTACAAACTGCCATCAGCTCAAATATCATTGCAATTGAGTTACAAATTAATCGAGAATCATTTGAGTGTTGAGTTTGGGCCTTTGGTTCAAGTAAACGGAAAATTTAAAATTGATGTTGAAAATGAAAATAACGTTATTTCAGGAACCACATTATTAGCCAAAGATATTGTGGATATTTCTAAATTTAACTTCTATCCAACGGTAGGAATAACTGCCGGAGTTCGCCATTTCCGTGTTAACGTCTCCTATCAATATGGGCTGAACAACATGCTGGATAATTTGAACACGAAGAATTTAGGCGTAAATTTCAAAGGTAATCCCGGAATTATCAATGGAAATCTGATTCTTTATTTATAGGAAAAATTATATTAAAAAACACAATTAATCCCTCTAATGTTTTACATTTGAGGGATTTTTATTTTTAACTTAAAAACTAATCTTTATGAAGAAGACATTATTACTTGTATTATGTTTGGTCTCGTTTATTGCGAAAGCACAAATCAATCCTAAATTTTATGGTGAACCAGAAGATTTCAAAGAGCTTAAAACAAGGCCTTTGATCGTTGAAATTCTTGAAGAGGATCCTAAGACAGTAAAAAAACTGAGTAATCCAAAAAAAGCTGATGAATTAAAAGATTATCAAAGTTTTATTAGAGAATTTAATGCTGATTTTAAAGTATACGTACAAAAGTACTGGAAGTTAAATGATAAATTTGAATATAAAACAGTTTCGGAAGTAGATGCTTTAAACAAGGCTAAAAATAAATCTTATGCTGTTCTTAGATTTATTTCATTAAATGATACAGGAAACTATGGATTAAAAACTGGTTCTACTGTTCCTGCAATAGGTTACACAAGAGTTGAAAGCGATAGACGCGGACCAGACTCCAAAATTTATTTACCTTCAAGATATTTTAATACTGAAAAATCTTTATCAGAAGGAGATTACAAATATGCTTTACAAATTTTAGAAGCTAATGTGAATTGGATAATTCAAAATAATAAGGTATTAAATTTTGATAAATATGCTGAAAAAATGGCTAAAGATAATTGTGTAAAATTGAATGGGAAAACGCTATTGGTAGAAGATAATATGATGATGAAAGGAAGATCAAAAGATGAAGCAAAAAAGAATTTTGGTGGAGATTTAAAGTTTGTTTCTGAAACGGAATTAAATGACGCTATTGTAAACAAAAAGAAAAAAACAGCGGTTTTATATTCTGTTCCATATGGAATTATCAAGTCTAGTGCGATTGTTGTACAAATTTCGAGATTAACGTATTTCAAAGTTATAGTTGACTGTGAAACAAACGAAATTTTATGGTTATATATGCCGAATGGTTTTAATTATGGTGCTAATATTTCGAACCAGATAACAGAAGGAGAATTTACAAAGATGGCTGAATGCAAAGTGTTATAAAACAAACTTATTTATTTCATAATTGCATGATTTCCTAAAGTTACTTTTAAATAAAAGCTTCCAATCTTCAAAAGACTGGAAGCTTTTTTGTTTTTACACAGTAGCTATTGCTTTTTGAATTCTATTAATCGTTTCGTCTTTTCCAATTACTTCAACGATATCAAATAGGTGAGGACCTTTCAGCGCTCCAACCAAACTCAAACGAAACGGTTGCATTACTTTTCCCATTCCAATTTCATTTTTCGTCATCCAGTCTTTTACGATGGTTTCAATTTTCATAGAAGTGAAATCAGTAATTTCCTCCACAACAGAGATTAATTCTTGCATTAATGCAGGAGTTTCAGCTTTCCAGTTTTTGCTTGCTTTTTCATCGTAGGCTGTTGGAGCCACAAAAAAGAAATCACATAGTTCCCAAAATTCCGAAACAAAATGGGCGCGTTCTTTTATTAAAGAAACTACTTTTGTCACTACGTTTTCAGAAACAGTGAAACCTTTTTCAATCAAAATAGGAGCAAAGGCTTTGGCTAAATCTTCATCTTTTTGTTTTACCAAATATTGGTGATTGAACCATTTGTTTTTTTCCGGGTCAAATTTAGCTCCTGCTTTATGTACTCGACTCAAATCGAATGAAGCAACTAATTCTTCAAGTGTATATAATTCTTTTTCTGTTCCGTCATTCCAACCTAATAATGCAAGGAAGTTAACAACTGCTTCCGGGAAAAATCCTTTTTCTCTGTATCCTGATGAAACGCCTTCTTCGGTTTTCCAATCTAATGGAAATACAGGGAATCCCATTTTGTCACCATCGCGTTTGGATAGTTTTCCGTTACCGATAGGTTTCATAATCAATGGTAAATGAGCGAATTGTGGTGCTTCCCAACCAAATGCTCTGTACAACAAAACGTGCAAAGGCATAGATGGCAACCATTCTTCACCACGAATCACGTGAGTAGTTTCCATTAAATGATCATCCACGATATTAGCTAAATGATAGGTTGGCATTCCGTCACTTTTAAACAATACTTTATCGTCTAAAAGATTTGTTTCAAATTTTACGTCACCACGAATGATGTCATGCATATGCAATGTTTCGTTTACCGGAGTTTTAAAACGGATTACATAATGCTCACCATCAGTAATTCTTTTGGCAGTTTCTTCAGCAGAAATGATTAAAGAAGTGTCTAGTTTTTCTCTGTTATGGTGATTGTATATAAAGGTTTTTCCTTGTTCTTCTTCTAATTTTCTTGCGGTATCCAAAGCTTCTGCTGTATCAAAAGCATAGTAGGCATTCCCAGAAGTGATTAGCTGATCCGCATATTGTTGATATAAATCTTTTCTTTCGCTTTGACGGTAAGGACCAAATTTCTCATTTTTTCCAATCGTTTCGTCTGCTGCAATTCCCAGCCATTCCAGCGCTTCCATGATATATTCTTCGGCACCTGGAACATAACGGTTTTGGTCGGTATCTTCAATCCTTAAGAAAAACACACCATTATTTTTTTTGGCAAACAAATAATTGAACAATGCGGTACGAACTCCGCCAATATGTAAAGGTCCAGTTGGACTTGGTGCAAAACGCACACGAACTTGCTTCGACATTTTTATAAATTTTGTGGCAAAGATACAACTCTAATTAGATAATGAGAAAAGGATTGTAATTTGATAGTTCACGCAATTAGTCCATTTTCTAATTTTCTCTTTGATAAATTTTCTAATTAAAAATTTGTACTTTTATTGGTTATTAAAAACAATAGATAAATTTTGGAAACAGAAAATATTATTTTTCAAAAACTGGAGGCTTTCATCAAAAAGTTTTACACAAACGAACTGATTCGGGGATTGTTATTCTTCATCGGTTTAGGATTGTTGTATTTTTTGTTCACTCTTTTTGTGGAGTATTTTCTTTGGCTTAAGCCGATGGGAAGAAGGTTCTTGTTTTGGACTTTTGTTGCTATTGAAGTTGTCCTGTTGTTCCGATTTATTTTGTTTCCAATGTTTAAATTATTCAAACTCCAAAAAGGAATTGATTACAAGCAGGCATCAAGCATTATCGGAAATCATTTTGCCGAAGTAAGTGATAAGCTGACTAATTTTCTACAATTATCAGATGATGCAAATCAATCCGAATTATTAGCAGCATCAATAGAGCAAAAAGCGAAAACCTTGCAGCCGATTCCTTTTGGAAACGCAATTAACTTAAATAAGAATAAAAAGTTTTTGCCTATTGCATTATTTCCTATTGTGGTTTTATCCTTCTTTTATTTGTCGGGTAACAGCAAAATTATTTCTCAAAGTTTGAATAGAGTAGTGCATTTCAATTCGCCATTTTTACCTCCGGCACCCTTTAAATTTATTCTTTTAAATACTAATCTGCAAACGGAACAAAATAAAGATTTCATCCTTCATGTGAAAACTGAAGGAAAAGTTGTTCCTGAAAATGCCACAATTTTTATCGATGATGAAAGTTATTTCATGGAAACCAGTAAATCGGGGGATTTCCAATTTAAGATTTCGAAACCGGCTAAAGATATTTTGTTTCACGTGGAGGCCAATGGAATCTCCTCTGAGGATTATGAATTGAAAGTTGTGACAGTGCCGTCAATTTCTAATTTTGAAATGATATTAAATTTTCCTTCTTATCTTAATAGAAAAGCGGAATACATTAAAGGAACCGGAAATGCCATTATTCCTGAAGGAACAAAAGTTACTTGGAGAATGAACACTCAGGCAACTCAAAATGTGGTTTGGAAGGATGCGTCATCCGTTTTTCCTTTTTCGAAAGCAGAAAACACGTTCAGTTTATCGAAATATATCCTTCAAAACTCAGAATATCAAATTCTTACCTCTAATGATAAAGTAAAAAACCATGAAAAGCTGGATTATCAGCTTTCAATTATCAAAGATCAGTTCCCAACGATAAAAGTCAGTACTGCACCTGATAGTTTGAAGGTGGAGAAAAACTATGTATTAGGCCAAATTTCTGACGATTATGGATTGTCTAAGCTTCATGTGGTGTATTATGAAAGAGACAAGCCACAGACTGCCAAACGTGGAACAATTGTTGTGAAGGCATCATTATTTGATCAGTTCGTATTTACTTTCCCTGGAAACCTTCCGGTAGAACAAGGCAAGTCGTATGATTATTATTTTGAGGTTTTTGATAATGATGCAATCCATCGTTTTAAAAGCACCAAATCATCTGTTTTCTCGAATCGAGTTTCTACAGATGAAGAGAAGGAAGATCAGGTTTTGAAGCAGCAAAATGATAATATTAACAGTTTAGAGAAGTCTTTAAAAAATCAGGACAAACAAATCTCTGCCATTGAAAAAATTCAAAAGAGTGGAAAAGAAAAAGACAATTTAGAATTCAATGATCAGCAAAAAGTAAATGATTTTATCCAGCGTCAAAAACAGCAGGATGAGATGATGAAGGAATTTGCAGAGAAAATGAAAGACAATCTAGATAAATTCAAAACAGATAAAAAGGACGAACTAAAAGAAGATTTGCAAAAACGATTGGATAAAGCCGATAAAGATTTAGAGAAAAATCAAAAATTATTGGACGAACTAAAGGCGTTAAATGATAAAATCAAGAATGAAGATTTGCTGGATAAATTAGAAAAATTCAAACAAAACAGTAAAAACCAAACTAAAAATTTAGCGCAATTAGTGGAACTGACCAAGCGCTATTATGTAGACCAAAAGGCGGAACAAATTGCGGATAAGTTAGACAAGCTTTCGGAGAAACAAGATAAATTGTCGGATAACGAAAAAGAAAATAAACAAGAAAATCAAAAAGAAATCAACGACGCTTTTGATAAGATCCAAGAAGATTTAAAGGATTTAGAAAACGAAAATAAGGAGCTTAAATCCCCAATGGATATTCCTAAGGATTTAGAAAAGGAAAAAAGCATTGATGAAGATTTGAAAAAAGCTTCGGAGGAATTAAAAAAGCAGAGCCAATCGAAAGCTAAACCGAAACAAAAAAGCGCATCAAAAAAGATGAAAGAAATGTCCATGAAGATGGAACAAAGTATGGAGGGTTCGGAGAAGGAACAATTAGAGGAAGATGTCAAAATGTTGAGACAAATTTTAGATAATTTATTGGCATTTTCTTTGTCTCAGGAAGATGTGATGCTTCAGTTCAAAGGACTGAAAGCAGGATCTCCTTCTTTTAATAAAAATATTAAAGTACAGCAAAATTTAAAACTACAGTTCAAGCATGTTGATGACAGTTTGTTTGCGATGTCTTTGCGAAACCAAAAAATAGCCGAAGAGGTTACGAAAGAAATTGGCAATGTACATTACAATATTGATAAATCTATGGAGACTCTATCGGAGTCACAAATTTCAAAAGGCTTATCGCATCAGCAATATACGATTTCAGCTGCTAATAAACTGGCAGATTTTCTGAGCGAAATTCTTAATGGCATGCAAATGTCATTGTCCGGAATGGGTTCAGGTAAACCAAAACCAGGTCAGGGACAAGGAATGCAATTGCCGGATATTATTAAAAAGCAGGAGGGACTTGGTAAAAAAATGAAAGATGGAATGGAGAAAGGGAAGAAGCCAGGTGAAGGTCAGAAACCGGGTGAAGGAGAAAAAGGGAAAAAGGGTCCTGGAAAAAATGGGGAAAACGGCGAAGACGGTGAAGGAGATGCCAAAGCGATTATGGAAATTTATAAAGAGCAAAAGCAATTGCGAGAAGCGTTACAAAACGAATTAAACAAACAAGGATTAGGAGGAAACGGCCAAAGTGCTTTGGAGCAAATGAAGCAAATAGAAAAGCAGCTTTTGAATAAAGGATTTAAAAACGAGACGCTTCAAAAAATCCTGAATGTAAAACAAGAATTGTTGAAATTAAACTCAGCAGTTCAACAACAAGGACAGGAAAATAAGCGACAGTCAGAAACCAACAAAAAGGAATTTAATAATCAATCTAACGCTTTGCCAGCTGCTTTATTAGATTATTTGAATAGCATTGAAATATTAAATAGACAATCCTTACCTTTGCGTTCGAATTTTAATCAAAAAGTTCAAGAATATTTTAATAAAAAATGATCAATTTTAATTACGAAACCGACTTTACTTTAGAGAACGAAGAAGCAATTGCTGCTTGGTTAACCAATGTTATTACTTCTGAAAACAAGAAAGAGGGAGAGATAAATTATATCTTCTGTGATGACGAGTACTTGCATAAAATCAATTTAGAATATCTTAATCACGATACATTAACGGATATTATCAGTTTTGACTACACAATGGGAAATGAACTGAGTGGTGATATTTTTGTTTCTATTGAAAGAGTAATGGACAACGCTAAGGATTTTAATGTTGTTTTTGAAGAAGAGTTGAAACGCGTTTTGGTTCATGGTGTTCTGCATTATTGTGGTTACAAAGACAAAGATGAAGCAGATGAATTGCTGATGCGTAATAAAGAAGATGAAAAGATTGCACTGTTCCACGTGGAACGACAGGTCGGATCTTAAGAAATAAGGACAAGTTGTTTCACGTGGAACAATTATAAAATCACTTTGTGCTGGTGTTGAATGTTTCACGTGGAACAATAAATAAAACCAAGGTTTAGGCAGTTTAAAACCTGCTTCAATCTTAAACCTGAGTTTACTCAGAACAAAATAATAAGAAAATGTTTCAAGAAGAATACGATGTAATTGTTGTTGGCGCGGGTCACGCCGGTTCAGAAGCGGCAGCTGCGGCCGCTAATTTGGGTTCCAAAACTTTATTGGTTACAATGAGTTTGCAGAACATCGCTCAGATGTCTTGCAATCCCGCCATGGGAGGAATTGCCAAAGGTCAGATAGTTCGGGAGATTGATGCTTTGGGTGGTTACTCCGGAATTGTTTCCGATAGAACCGCTATTCAATTCAAGATGCTGAACAAGTCTAAAGGTCCCGCAATGTGGTCGCCAAGAGTTCAAAGTGACCGTATGCGTTTTGCTGAAGAGTGGCGTATGATGCTAGAAGGGACTCCCAATCTTGATTTTTATCAGGAAATGGTGAATGGGTTAATTATTGAAAACGAAAAAATAAAAGGAATCCGAACTTCGCTTGGAGTGGAGATTCGATCTAAATCAATTGTGCTAACCAATGGGACTTTCCTAAATGGATTGATTCATATTGGCGAGAAACAATTCGGTGGAGGTAGAGCTGGCGAGAGTGCTGCTTATGGAATCACCGAGGATTTAGTGAATGCAGGTTTTCAAGCAGGAAGGATGAAGACGGGAACACCTCCTAGAGTGGATGGTCGTTCTTTGGATTATTCAAAAATGAATGAAGAAAAAGGAGATGCTAAACCAGATAAGTTCTCGTATTCAGATATTACTTCGCCTTTGATTCATCAAAGATCTTGTCATATGACCTATACTTCTCTAGATGTTCACGATATTTTAAGGGAAGGATTTGATCGTTCACCCATGTTCAATGGTCGAATAAAAAGTCTTGGACCAAGATATTGTCCGTCTATTGAAGATAAGATTAATCGTTTTGCTGATAAAGAAAGGCACCAACTGTTTGTTGAACCTGAAGGGTGGAATACCTGTGAGGTTTATGTAAATGGTTTTTCTACTTCGCTTCCCGAAGACATTCAATTTAAAGCGTTGCGTTCTGTTGTGGGTTTTGAGAAAGTGAAATTTTTCCGCCCGGGATATGCAATTGAGTATGATTATTTCCCTCCGACGCAGTTGAAACATACGTTGGAAACCAAGTTGGTGGAAGGGTTGTATTTCGCAGGTCAAATAAATGGAACTACAGGATATGAAGAGGCGGCTTCTCAAGGATTGATGGCGGGAATTAATGCGCATTTAAAAGTGCATGAAAAAGCACCATTAATCTTAAAAAGAGATGAAGCGTATATTGGTGTTTTAATTGATGACTTAATTACTAAAGGAACGGAAGAGCCATACAGAATGTTTACTTCTCGTGCAGAATACAGAACGTTATTGCGTCAGGATAATGCCGATTTTAGATTAACGCCAATGTCGCATGAGATTGGTTTGGCTTCTGAAAAGCGTTTGCGTAGAATGGAACACAAATTAAATCAATCGGAAAAAATGGTTGCTTTTTTCAAAGAAACGAGTGTTTCGGTTGCAGAGGCAAATCCTATTTTAGAATCAAAAGATACGGCGTTAATTACACAAGGCGATAAAATGTTTAAAGTGTTTTCGCGTCCGCAAATTGATTTAGAAGATATCATGAAATTTGAAAAGGTTGCAACGTATATTTCAGAAAACGATGTTGACCAAGAAATATTAGAACAGGCCGAGATTCAAGTTAAGTATTCCGGATACATCGAAAAAGAAAGAAACAACGCGGATAAATTGCTTCGACTGGAAGATGTGAAGATCCCGGAAAATTTTGATTATAATAAAATCAAATCGATGTCTATTGAAGCCAAACAAAAATTAAGCAAGATTCGTCCGGTAACTATTTCTCAGGCTTCACGAATTAGTGGTGTTTCGCCAAGTGATGTTTCGGTGTTGTTGATTTATATGGGACGTTAAGAAAGTGGTCAGTATTCAGTATACAGGCGTCAGTTTGTTCTGCGACCTATAATGAATACTGCTAATGAACACTGAATAGTGAAAATTGTTCCACGTGAAACTATTAATTAATTTATAAATATAATTTTCAGGAATCGTATTAAACTGACCACTGAAAACTGACCACTGAAAACTAAAAATGGACATTTCAAACAAAAAGCATTTTTTAACCGTTAAAGATTATTCCGTTTCTAAAGAAACATTTGATTTGTATCATGACGAAGATTTGGACATGTTGATTACATCTCCACAACCTAGTTTAGAAAATTTAGGAAAGTATTACGAAAGCGTAGATTATATTTCGCACACAGACAGTAAACGTTCGTTGTTCGAAAAAGCATATCATTTTGTAAAAAGTATAGCTTTAAAAAACAAACTTGATTTGATTAATTCACTTCAACCGGATAAAGGAAGAATTTTGGATATCGGAGCAGGAACAGGAGATTTTTTATCGGTGGCAAAACAAAACGGTTGGCAGACAATAGGAGTGGAGCCAAGCGATAAAGCAAAAGCGATTGCAAAAAACAAAGGCGTTGCTTTTGTCGAAAAAACAACGGAATTGGAAAATCAATCTTTCGATGTTATTTCAATGTGGCACGTTCTGGAACACGTTCCTAATTTAGACGAACAGATAAAAGAATTGAAACGACTGTTAAAACCAAATGGGACTTTAATTATTGCGGTACCGAATTTCAAATCTTTCGATGCAAAACATTACGGAAATTTTTGGGCCGCTTATGATGTGCCTATTCATTTTTGGCATTTTTCAAAAACGGCGATACAGTCTCTTTTCCAAAAAGAAAGAATGAAACTGGTAAAAGTACTTCCT
This sequence comes from Flavobacterium xylosi, assembly GCF_042787345.1. Classification (NCBI taxonomy): domain Bacteria; kingdom Pseudomonadati; phylum Bacteroidota; class Flavobacteriia; order Flavobacteriales; family Flavobacteriaceae; genus Flavobacterium; species Flavobacterium xylosi. Next base: position 128,061 of record NZ_JBHZPZ010000010.1, read on the forward strand.
ATGAAGTTTGATTCTTTTTACGTTGCCTTGCTTTCAGAAAAATATAAAACGGGGAAAATGAATTTTATAAAAGCGTTTTTCGTCGGATTACAGTCGAATTGGAAAGCCAAGAAGAATTTGGAGTATTCATCTCATATTTACATCATAAAAAACAGCTAAATCTCGTTTTAAGCGTATTTAAGCCAAGTTTTTACCTTAAATCAAGTGCAATGCTGTCTTTTGCGAGAAGTTCTTTTATACGAAAGTTATTGAATCGGGTTTTGATAACATTAAATTATTAATAAAAAAATTACAATAACAAAAATTGATAGCACAAATAAATGGGCATTTTTTAAACTTTATGTCAATGGTGCTTATTTTTTTATATTTTTGTCACACATACTTAAAAAATTAGAAATTCAGCAAATGAAATCGAAGATTCACGAATACCAAAAAAGAAATATTAAAAATATGAGTAAAAAAGCATTAGTCATTATCGCACTTTCAATTACAATACTATCTTGTAATAAACCAGCCACTGTAGTTAAGGAAGTAAAAACAGCTTACGTAGATACTTCAGTGTTAATGAAAGAATATACAGAAGCAAAAGATCTTGAAGCTAAATACAAAGCTAAATCAGAAGAAAAAGGAAGACAACTAGATGCTGAAATCGCAAGATTCAAGCAAGAAGCAGCTGGTTTTCAAGCGCAGGCACAAGCAAACGGTCAGGCTTGGGCACAACAAAAAGGTGCTGAATTACAAAAAAGAGAGCAACAATTGAGCTATGCACAACAAGCCTTGTCTCAGGAATTGCAACAAGAAAGTGGTAAAGAAATGGATTCTTTAGTAAGCGGTGTGAAAAAATTCATCAAAACGTACGGTAAAGAAAATGGATACACTTATATCTACGGTACTGGTGATGCTGCCTCTATTTTATATGCCGAAGATAAATATGATATCACAAAATTAATTATTAAAGCTTTGAACGACAAATACAAAGCTGCTGCTCCAAAAGACGAAAAAGCAGTAGCTAAGAAATAATTTTTTTACTATTAATTCAAAATATAGCCTTCATCTAGATTTAGATTGAGGGCTTTTTTTTTGGGAAGCTATATCCAGCTATCCGCTTGATCTCTCGTTTAGAAAGCGTTTTTTCTTACCCATAAAAAGAGCTTCCTACGGTCGCTCTTTTCCGGCCAGAAAAAATCACTTTCTAAATTTCGAGGATTTCTCCCGAAATTTCAGGACTATCTGGGCTAAAAAACCTTGGAATTATTAACAAAAAATGTTTTCCAAAATTAAAATAGTATTCCTAATTTTCAATACTTTAGCTTTATATATACACGCCTAATGCAAACCATCTCAGAAGCCGCCGCTTATACCTTACGATTTATCAATCAAACACATCGATCTGTTTTTCTTACAGGGAAAGCAGGGACTGGAAAAACCACGCTGCTGCGAGAAATTATCCAAACCACACACAAGAATACTGTAGTTGTGGCGCCCACGGGAATTGCCGCGCTAAATGCTGGCGGTGTAACAATCCACTCCATGTTTCAGTTGCCGTTTGGAGGGTTTATTCCGGATAATTCATCGCCTCAATTTTCTGAAAGCACTAAATTTGAAACCAAAGCTACCTTGCGCAGGCATTTCAAAATGAGCGGTTTGAAGAAATCGGTGATTCGCAATATGGAATTGCTGATTATTGATGAAGTCAGTATGCTTCGTGCTGATTTACTGGATGCCATGGATTATATGATGCAAAGCGTTCGCAAAAGGAATACTCCTTTTGGCGGTGTTCAAGTATTATTTATTGGTGATTTGTTGCAATTACCTCCGGTAATCCGCGATGAAGAATGGCGTACACTTCGCAATTATTACAAGGGAAAGTTCTTTTTCCATTCGCATGTGGTACAACAAAACCCGCCGTTGTACATTGAATTGTCTAAAATTTTCCGTCAAACGGACGATAAGTTTATCGCGGTCTTAAATAATTTACGAAACAATCAGATTTCGCAGGAAGATATTCAAGCCTTAAATCAATATGTGAAACCGGATTTTGATTTAAAAGCCAATAAAGGCTACATTACCCTGACCACGCATAATGTCAAAGCAGATACAATGAATGCCCAAGCTTTGGAAGATTTGATGGGCAAGGAAGTAACGTATAGACCTGAAATTGTAGGCGATTTTCCCGATAAGATTTTTCCGGTGGAGGAACACTTAAAACTGAAAATTGGCGCGCAAGTAATGTTTGTAAAAAATGATTTGTCTTTTGATAAAAATTATTTCAATGGAAAAATGGGTGTGATTAAATCGCTATCGAGCCATGAAATCCTAGTTCATTTTCCAGAAGAAAACAAAACCATAGAAGTCGAAAAATATGAATGGCAAAACATTCGCTATAAAATAGACGAAACGACCAAGGAAGTTGCTGAAGAAGTTTTGGGGACTTTTGTTCATTATCCCATTAAGTTGGCTTGGGCGATAACCGTGCATAAGAGTCAGGGATTAACGTTTGACAAAGCTGCGCTCGATGTTTCGCAAGTTTTTCTTCCAGGACAGGCATATGTGGCATTGTCGCGTTTGCGCTCGTTAGAGGGGCTTATTTTGCTGTCTCCGTTGCGGATGAATGGGATTTCGAATGATCAGGATGTGATGGATTATTCACTAAATAAAGCTTCTGATGAAATATTAAAGAATGCATTGCATTTAGAGACTAAAAATTTCATTCATAACTACCTGATTAACACCTTCGATTGGCAAGATTTGGCGCAAGAATGGCGCAATCATCAATACAGTTACAACGATAAATCGGAGAGTTCAGCAAAATCAAAACAGTCGCTTTGGGCTAAAAAGCAAACGGAAAGTATCGATCAACTTTTGGAACCATCCAAAAAATTCATTTTGCAATTGAATAAACTCTTTGCCCAAGAAACAGTCGATTTAAATCATGTTTTTGATAGAATACAGGCGGCATTCCATTATTTTCTGGTTCCAATGGATAAATTGGTTTACGAAATCCTTTGGAAATTAGAAGAAGTGAGACGCATCAAGAAAGCAAAAGCCTATTACGATGAATTAATCGTTTTGGAAGAGTTGCAAACAAAAGCGGTTTTGCGTTTAATGAAGGCCAAATTATTAATAGAAACCGTTGTGTCTGGCGAAACTATTTCGAAAGAAAAACTGACATCAGAAGAAATAAAGCAATATATAACCAAAAAAACGGATGCGATTCGGGAAGAATTCAAAAATGTAAATGTCACTTTGATTGATGATGAAAAAGATGTAGAGCGATATACTTCGAAAAAGGCGGCTAAGAAAGCACCAAAAAAATCAACAGTTCAGGAAACCTATGAATTGTGGGTTGAGAAGAATTCTATTCAAGATATTGCAACCATACGAGTGCTTACAAAACAGACGATTTACAGTCATTTCGTCAAATTGATTCAAGAAAAAGCAATAGATATAAAGGAGGTTTTGCCTCAAGAAAGAATACAGGAATTAGCCGATGCTTTTAGAGGATATAAGGAAGAATCCTTGAATGCATTGATGGAAAAAAACAGTGAAAAATTCACTTGGGATGAGGCCCGAATGTATAAGGCGAGTTTGAATTAAGTATCGTTACAGAAAAGCTATCAAAAAACCTATTCATTCAGAATAGGTTTTTTTGTTATTATAGTGATTGAATTAATATCCAAGCTTCAGGATTGTGTTTTTTCTGAATTTCTTGTTTTGCTTTTTCAGCCTCTGCAATTGTGGCATAACTTCCGTAAAGTACAGGAAACAATCCATGTTTATTCGGAGCGATTCGGCGGGCTTTGTATCCTAAACGAGTTAATTGATTAAACGTTTTTTGTGCATTTTTTTCTTCTCTATAAACGCCTGCCATAATATGATAGGACATTTTTACTTCGGCAGCTGATTTTACGGATAGCGTTACAGCCGGAACTGGACTTTCGATAAAAAAAGTAGCCTCTTGTATTTTATTTTGAACCTGTTTTTGAACAGCCGTTTCAACAAGTGTAGTTTGGGTTGCAATTTGGTTTTGGTATATTGGATAACCAACACTTCCCGTTAAACCTAGTCCTAGTACAAAAATGGCAGCGTATTTTAAATACGGATTCATTCTTCTTGTTTCCGGAATTAAAACAATTGGCTCTTTTTCTTCAATTGCCTGTATCTTTTGTTCGAAGATTTCTCTTTTCACAAGTGGGGAAACAAACGGACTTAAACCAAAAGAATTAGTCAAATAATTGGTTTGGTCGTATGGAGTAAATATTAAATTAGAATCTGCATTAAGGCACAGATCCCCTACATTTTTTATACCATAAAAACCGTTTTCTTTTAATGCTTTTTTCCAATTGAAAACTTCATACTGAATAGCGCTAACGGCATATTCATAAGAAGTCTTTTCGGCTTGAGCGATATGATTGGCTAATAAACCATCATTGTTCTTAAGATTGGCATTGAAAGAAATCATTTTCTTTGGAGGAGAAAATGAATTCGAGCTTTCATTCAGTTGAGCCGATTGAATTTCGGTCAAAAAAGCTCCTAAACCCGGAACGGTTACACATTGATAACGGTATAAAAGCTGCGCGATGTATAGTTCGATTTTCATACTTACAAAGTTATACAACGAATATACTTATCAAAATTTTATTCACAATTTTTATTAACAATCCGCTTTAAATTTTATACATTTCAGTTTCAAATAGTTATTATGAACGAACAAGATTTATTTTATTTATTGGCATTGCAAAGAATAGAAGGAGTGGGCGACATAATGGCCAAAAAACTGCTTACCCATTTTGGAAGTGCGGAAGCAGTTTTTAATACAAAAGCATCGCAACTAGCTGCTATTGATGGAGTAGGATCTGTTTTGTTGAAAAATTTAAAGGACAAATCGGTTTTTGAAAAAGCAACTCAGGAACTGGAGTTTATAAAAGCGAATGAAATCAATGCGGTTTATTTTCAGGACGAAGATTATCCCGAACGATTAAAACATTGTATTGATGGCCCTCTTTTATTATTTACATCGGGAAATATCAATTTAAAAAACAGGAAAATAATCAGCATCGTGGGGACAAGACAAATTACGTCTTACGGAACTGAATTTTGCAGAAAATTAATAGAAGATTTAGCGACGCTGGATCCCATAATTGTAAGTGGTTTTGCCTACGGAGTTGATATCGTGGCGCATCAATTGGCAATGGAAAATAATTTACAGACAATAGGTGTTGTAGCTCATGGTTTGAACCAAATTTACCCAAAAACCCATAAAAAATACGTCGCTAAAGTGGAAGAAAACGGAGGATTCATGACCGAGTTTTGGAGTTCCTCGAATCCGGATAAAGAAAACTTCGTAAAAAGAAACAGAATCGTAGCGGGAATGTCTGAAGCTACCATCGTAATTGAGTCCGCAGATAGAGGCGGTTCGTTGATTACGGCCAACATGGCCAATGATTACAACCGCGATGTTTTTGCCGTTCCAGGACGTGTTACGGACAAATACAGTCAAGGCTGCAACAACCTGATAAAAACCCAGAAAGCAAACGTCTTGACTAGTGCAGCGGATTTGATTTATATTTTGAATTGGGACATTCAAAAAGAAACAAAACCGGTACAAAAACAATTGTTTGTAAGCTTAGATGATGACGAGCAAAAAGTGTACGATTACCTTTTAAAAACGGGAAAAGAACTAATGGATATTATTGCACTGCGCTGTGATTTTCCTATTTATAGAATCTCAGGAATGCTGTTGAATATGGAACTGAAAGGCGTCATACGGCCTTTGCCGGGTAAATTGTTTGAGGCGATTTGATTTTAACATATAAGTCATATAAGCTTTTGTGAAATAATATTACTTCAAACTGGAAAAACTTACATGACTTATATGGTTAAAAAAAGATTTTTAAACCTCAAAACCCGATAGCGCGGATTTGCAATCCGTGCCCAATTCAATCGTCAATCCTAATATATTTTCTCATTCTTTTTTTCTCATCTTGTCTAGATACTACAGGGCACGGATTGCAAATCCGCGCTATCGTACGTCAAGACATATCCGCGCTATCGGGAACACTAGTTGTCCCGCTGTCCGTTACAATCTCTTATGCCAAACCCTGGCACAAGAGGATTTTCACTACTATCTGGGCTAGGTGAGAACGTTTTGTTTTCAGCACAATAAAACAGGAACTACGTTTTGTAATACTACTGTTTGAATTATTCGTTTTGCAAGAGATAAGGTTTGTTTAGACTTAACAGATTTTTAAAACCTGTTAGGTCTAAGTTTTCATATAATTTTTGGAAATCACTTTATAAATAACTGTATTTGCATCAGGGTATTTGGAGTGGGTGCGAAGTCGGAGACTTTCGCACAGCAGCCCGCAGTTTTAAGAGCGTTTTTTTAGAATACTTCGAGCAGCTGGGACATTTGCGCAGATTTTCATAGTAACACTTCGGTGAGTGGGGGCGCCAGTGGGCACATTATCAAAGCATATCAATCATAAATTACAGTGGTTGTATTTACATGAAGATATTCATTATTATTTTTAATTATAAATACTTCATAATTATTAAGATATTGACTAAGTCCAAAATAATCTAATTTAACAAATTTATTTTCATCAAAAAATTTTGAGTGTCTTACAAATTCTTTAAGATGCAGTACTTTTTTTGGCTTCAGACCAAATATGGTTTTCATTTTCTCAAAGAAAATGATTTCACTCCCTTTACTATCTTCAATTAAATAACTCCCAGGAGTAATCTTTGATTCATAAACATAATAACTATCCAACTTAAAAAAAAGTGTATCTTTTATCTTATTGGTAATGGCATTTTCTCCTTTACCAATTGGATAGTAAGAATGATACTCTAAATATCTAGGCTGGATAAATTCATTGCCATTGACAAAGTATATTATGTATTTATCGGTCAATGAATCTTTTAGTTTCCATTTGTCTATTATTCGGTTATATTTTCCATCAAAATAGAATTTTCTGTTTTCAATGTAGTTTTTTATAGATAGGACTTTTTTTGGCTTTAGCCCTTTTGTTAAAAAACCATTACCAACAAAGAATATATAGCCATTTGTTTTTGTTTGGTTCATTTGCTGTTTTTCAATTACCATCCTTTCAGGATAAGTTTGTTTCGAAAGATTTGGAATTATTGTAGGAGATATTGTGTAATATTTATCTATGTTAAAAAAAAGTGTGTCTTTTGATTTTTCTTGAGCCTTTAGAGAGTTAAGAAAAAAAAGCGATAATATAACTAAAATATGTGTTTTCATAAATCAAATAGTTTTATAATAATTCGTTAAGGGCAAGGAACAGTTCTGCTAAAACGATCAACTCTACTAGCTAGTGCTTCTATTGCTGCTTTTTTTTCGGCGGGTAAATCGGCCCAGGCTTTAACATTATTTTCTCTTAGACCGCTCCAAGCCAGCGCTTCATAAAAAGCATCGCTTGGTGCTTCTCCATAGTAATTGATATACATATTATAATCATCTATAAGAGCAGTTTTATGAAATCCTTTTAAAGCTTCTTTCATACTATTGAGATATAATCCTGCTATGGTGCCGTGTTGATTTCCATATGCTTCATACGTATTTTTAAAATCCAATCTTTCTCCTGTTGTACCGGATGTTGTATTTAGTTTTCTAAAGATATCGGCGTGGATGTATTCATGCAAGATGGTTCTTGCTGCATCTAAAGACGAATTCAAATTTGTTCTAGAAGTACTGATTTCTATAACTATTACGTTGTTTTTTGGAGGTAAAGTTTTCCCGTTAATTTCTAAACCAGTTTCTGTCGAAAACACATTATCCTTAGAAACAATTTGAATATTAAATTCTGATTCTCCTTCAAAGTTAGCTAATAAATTTTTGACAAAAGAATCTCCATTTTTGTCTAGCAAATCATTTAGACATTTTGCTTTTCCAGTAAGCTCATTAGTAATTTGGACATCAATAACCTCCCTATACGAACTTATTCTTTTAACGATATCATAGGAATCTTCAGATCCACCACAAGGAACACTCATAAGTTCATTTATGGTGAAGGTCTCAACAGTGGTATATGCATAATTATATTGAGTATATGTCCCAACAGTAACAGATATATAATGATGAGTATAAATAGAATATACAGTATATACATGTTCTGATAAAGTACACACCGGCACCCTGCTGGTTGTGTTTTTTTGTACGCAATATAAATTAATAGCCTCATTTAGTGCCGTTAAAGAACTCTTTCCAAAAGGATTCTTGCTATTTCCGTTATATACCACAAGCTGGCCAATTAAGTTCCCATTTAATTCATACACGTTAAGCGTACCGGTAAAGTTTTTAAGGTTTTGTATGGAATTAGAATATAAAGTATGATTTAAACTGGAATATGCTTCAATTAAATAGGAATGCATCTCACCCTCTTTTTTTATGGCTATCAACTCGTATTTTAATTCGTTTTGGAATAAATTAGATTTTATTATGGCTGGATTTTTTTCATTGACTTCAATTTCATAAACTTCAAAATCGTCCTTTTCAGTTTTAGTAAGACTTTCCCAATTTATAATTAAGTTGTCAGAAAGGTTTTTATTGGCAAACTGATCCAGTTTTAAATCGTTTTTTAGTTGATTGGTAATCGAGATTGTCGAATTATTTTCTAAATCATCCTTGGTACAGGAAAAAAGCGTTAAAAAAAAGAATAATCCTAAAAAATGGGGGTGGTAAATAATTTTTTCATAAAATGGTTTGGTCAAATATAGTGTTTTTCTTTAAAAAAAGGTTAGTCAAAACTATAGAACGAAAACAGTAAAAACAATACCCACTTTTAGTGATATTAAAAAAAAATCCCTTTCCAGTCATTAAACTAAAAAGGGATTGCTATAAATGCGATTTATTTGTAACATATAAGTCATATAAGCTTTTGTGAAGTAATAAACTTAAAAAAACTTATGTGACTATATGGTTTAAAAAATTGATTGTTAAACCTTAAATCCCAATTTTTCTCTTACTCTCCCTAAAACGCCATTGGCAACAACTGCAGCTTTACCAGCTCCAATTTTAAGCAGTGCATCCACTTCAGGAAGGTTATTCATATAGTAATTGTATTTTTCTCTTTCTGTTTTGAATGTCTCTGTTATCAATTCAAACAGGGCTTGTTTGGCGTGACCGTAACCATAATTTCCACCCAGATAATTGGCAGTCATTGTGGCTATTTGTTCTTCATTGGCCAATAATTTATAAATGGCAAACGCATTACAGGTTTCTGGATTTTTTGGATCTTCAAGCGGCGTGCTGTCGGTTTCAATACTCATTACTTGTTTGCGTAAGAATTTATCATCCAGGAAAATATTGATAATATTATTCGCTGATTTACTCATTTTTCCTCCATTGGTTCCCGGAATCAACATACCGTCTTTTTGTATTATCGCCTCTGGAATCACAAACGTTTCCCCCATTTGGTGGTTGAAACGAGAGGCTACATCACGAGTAATTTCAAGGTGTTGCAGTTGGTCTTTTCCAACAGGAACAAATTGGGCATCGTATAATAAAATATCGGCAGCCATCAACATAGGATAGGAGAACAAGCCAGCATTGACATCTTCTAGTCTATCCGCTTTATCTTTAAAAGAATGCGCTAATGTCAAGCGTTGAAAAGGAAAAAAACAGCTTAAATACCATGATAATTCCGCTGTTTGTGGTACATCAGATTGTCTGTAAAAAACGACTTTATCTACATTCAAACCACAGGCAAGCCAAGCCGCTGCAGTACTGTAGGTATTTGTTCTTAATGTTTCGCCGTTTTTTATTTGCGTTATGGAGTGCAAATCGGCAATGAAAAGAAACGATTCATTTTCAGATTTATTTGATAATGCTATTGCGGGAATAATTGCGCCAAGTAAGTTTCCTAAATGAGGTGTTCCTGTACTTTGTACGCCGGTAAGTATTTTTGCCATTGTAATTTTTAACTTTAACGGCAAAGTTCACAAAATTTTTCGCAAAGTTCGCATGGATTGTAATTTTTTTCTAACACTAAAGTTGCCAAATTGAATTCTTTTTCTACTATTTGCATTCGATTCCTTACTTTTGGCATTATGAGAGGATTAAAAATTATTTTTTGGACACTTTGGCGCGTGTGGTTTTATATTTTAATGGCCATTCCCATACTAGTTATGTTTCCTTTTTTAGTACTTTCTATTCTGACTGAAAGCGGCTATCCTTACTTTTTTAAGATGGCCCGAATTTGGGCAAAATTCATTCTTTTCGGGATGGGTTTTTATTATAAAATAGATAAAAGCCAAGAAATGAAAGAGCAAAAAAGTTATATGATTGTTGCCAATCATACTTCTATGGGCGATATAATGCTGATGCTTGCCCTGACTAGAAATCCTTTTGTTTTTGTGGGCAAAAAAGAACTTTCAAAAATTCCGTTGTTTGGCTTTTTCTATAAAAGAAGCTGTATTTTGGTGGACAGAAGTTCTTCAAAAAGTAAAATGGAAGTCTTTAATCGCGCTCAGAAACGAATCAATCAAGGATTGAGTATTTGTATTTTCCCCGAAGGCGGAGTTCCAGATGATGAATCTGTTCTATTGGACACTTTCAAAGACGGTGCTTTCCGATTAGCAATTGACCATCAAATACCAATAGTTCCTATCACTTTTGCAGATAATAAAAAGAGATTTTCATATACTTTTTTTAGTGGGAGCCCAGGACTTATGCGAGTTAAAATGCATTCTCATGTGGAAACGTTGGGTAAAACAGCAGACAATAGAAAAGAAATTCGGGAAGAAGTAAGGGACGTTATTTATTCTCAATTGCAGGAATTTGAGAGGACTGAAGATGAGAATAAGTTTGCTTTTTAGAAACGATCATATAAAAAAAGAGTCCACCGTAGTGAACTCTTTTTTAGTTTTATGCTTCTGCTAATTCTTTTATTCTGGCTTTAATTTTTTCTTCAAGCTCATCCGCTAATTCTGGATTGTCTTTTATTAAAGACTTCACAGCATCACGTCCTTGTCCTAATTTGGTTTCACCATAACTAAACCAAGATCCCGCTTTTTTGATGATTTCAAATTCAACGGCAAGATCTAAAATTTCTCCAGTTTTTGAAATTCCTTCACCGTACATGATATCAAATTCAGCGATTTTAAATGGCGGAGCCACTTTGTTTTTCACCACTTTTACTTTGGTTCTGTTTCCAAGTACGTTATCTCCATCCTTAATTTGAGTAGAACGACGAATATCTAAACGTACCGAAGCGTAAAATTTCAAGGCGTTTCCTCCAGTTGTAGTTTCTGGATTTCCGAACATTACTCCAATTTTCTCTCTCAATTGATTGATAAAGAAAACAGTACAATGCGTTTTACTGATCGTTCCGGTTAATTTACGTAATGCTTGAGACATCAAACGTGCATGAAGACCCATTTTAGAATCTCCCATTTCGCCTTCAATCTCACTTTTTGGAGTCAAAGCCGCAACGGAGTCAATTACTACAATATCAATTGCCCCTGAACGAATCAAGTTCTCCGCAATTTCTAATGCTTGCTCTCCATTATCTGGTTGAGAAATGATTAGATTTTCAATATCTACACCCAATTTCTCGGCGTAATTTCTGTCGAATGCATGTTCAGCATCTATAAATGCAGCAATTCCGCCTGCTTTTTGAGCCTCAGCAATGGCATGAAGTGTCAAAGTTGTTTTTCCAGATGATTCTGGACCGTATATTTCAATAATTCTTCCTCTTGGATATCCACCAACTCCTAAGGCTAAATCGATTCCTAAAGACCCTGAAGAAATAGTTTCTACTTCTTCAATGGCTTTGTCCCCCATTTTCATCACTGTACCTTTCCCGTAGGTTTTATCTAATTTGTCTAGCGTAAGTTGTAACGCTTTTAATTTAGCTTCTTTCTCTGTACTCATCTTCTCTTTTACCTTTTCTTTCATCTATTTGTATTATTTTTTATAATCGTAAAAAACTGACAGGATGAATAATTCCCCTGAAAATTTCATTTTGAGTAATCTAAGTTTTCGTAAAAATACTTCTTTTTTTGATGTGAAATTTCTCTTTTGAAAATATTTTTCAACTCTTATTTTGTATTAAAAGACAATAAATTATTTTCTTTTTTACAGGAACAATGCCTTCAGTTCAGTAGCATCATGAGGGTTCATTTTTCCGGCTAAAACCAAACTCAATTGCTTGCGGCGTAAGGCGGCATCAAAACGTTGTTTTTCAAGCTCTGTTTCCGGAACGATTTGAGGAACTTCCACAGGTCGTCCGGTGTCATCTACAGCGACAAAAGTATAAATAGCTTCATTAGCCTTGGTTTTGTTGCCAGATTCTCGGTCTTCAACCCAAATGTCAATATATATTTCCATTGAACTCTTGAAAGCTCTGGAAACTTTAGCTTCAACAGTTACTACACTTCCCAAAGGAATAGCTCTATTAAAAGCCACATGATTTACTGATGCAGTAACTACAATTCTTCTGGAATGTCTTCTTGCCGCGATGCTTGCTGCACGATCCATGCGGGCTAATAATTCACCGCCAAAAAGATTATTCAAAGGATTGGTTTCACTTGGTAAAACTAAATCAGTTAATGTCGTTAAAGATTCGGAAGGATGTTTTGGTGTCATTTTTTGTGTCAATGTAATTACTGTTTTTTAATAGGATTTGTGTTTTTTAGTTTAACCAGTACACAGCCAGTATAGCTGGGATAAAATAAATAACAATAGTTCTGGCGCCATCATAATCTTTAGCCATTCGTTGTCCGAAAAGTAACATTAGTAAGGTTACACAAGAAAAAACAGCTCCGTAAAAGCCAAAAATTCTTCCGTTGTTTATAAATAATTCGATACAGCCAACAACACATAAAATACCGGAGATTAATTCTAAAATTAAAATATTAAACAAGGCTAAAGGTACTTGATTCTTTAATGGGGTTTTTGCAAAATGACCTTTTAACCAATCGACATTATCTTTCCAATAAAACAGTTTGTCGTAACCGGATTGAAGAAAAGTAATAGCCAAAAAAATTAAAATTAAAATAGAAGTAATGTTGTTCATGTTTTTATTTTTTGTGAATTAAACGGGTAAGTTTGATTGATAAATCGGTTAAAATTATTTTTGCATTTCCGTTGCGTTCAATGTGATACATCGCATCCGAAAGTTCCTGAAAGATATCATTTATATTATTGCCATTGACAAAGGGCGCAAAATTCTCGAGTTTGAACTTCTCTACTTGCGGTTCTATATAAACTAAATTTGGAGTTTGATAATTCAATAACAATGCCTGACGGAACATATCGATACAAAAATGTAAAAACTTTTTTTGAGTCTCTCTTCCCAAACCTGCTATTTGCTCGCTCCATTGAATCAAATCCTGAATAGCTGCGGCATTTCTTTTGGCTCTAAAAGCGGCACGAACCCAATCGACAAACCATTGTTCAAAAAAAACAGATTCGCTGTCCGGTTGCAATAATTGAAGTGCTTTATTATAATTTCCTTGTGCTTGGTGCGCTATTTTTACAGCCGTTTTAGATTCAATATTTTCTTTGGAAACCAATGCTTCGGCAATAATTTTTTCGGGTAAACCATTAAAGTGTAAAACTTGACAACGGGAACGAATCGTTTGAATGATATCTTCTTCGTTTTCAGAAATCAAGATGAAAACGGTTTTATCAGTAGGCTCCTCCAGTAATTTCAATAATTTGTTGGAAGCGGCAGTGTTTAATTTATCAGCCATCCAAATGATCATTACTTTGTATCCTCCTTCGTAGGATTTTAAAGCCAAAGATTTTAGGATCTCCTGTGCATCGTCGACCCTAATTTCGCCCTGTTTATTTTTAACGCCAAGAGTCTGATACCAATCAAATAAACTTCCGTAAAGATTCTCGCTTAAAAACTGTCGCCATTCTGTAATGAAATCGATACTTTTTGGTTTTGTTTTTACTTCTTCGGTGCTTACAGTCGGGTAAATAAAATGCAAATCCGGATGAGAAATTTTATTAAATTTCAGGTTACAAGCTTCATTTGAACCGGAGTTCTCGGCGTTTTGATTACTGCAGATAATATATTGCGCATAAGCAATTGCCATAGCTAAAGTGCCGCTTCCTTCGGGACCAACGAACAATTGTGCGTGAGGAATTCGGCCCAGATTAGCACTTTTTGTCAAATGACTTTTAATATGTTCTTGACCTAAAATTTCTGAAAATTGCATGAAGCAAAGATATAAGAAAATGGTTTAGTCTAAAATTTTCAGGTGTAAAGTTTCAGAAAAAGCAAAGTATTAATTGACGGATAATTTGTGTTTTTTTATGATAAAATTTAACTTTTTAATGAAAAATTTAACTTTAAAATATACAAGAAAATTCATTATTTGTTGAAAATTAACAGTTTGATCTCGTTAAAGTGTAGGGTTAATATTAATAATTAAAAATTAAATTGGGAGAATTAATATTCTTTTTAGAGTTTTCAATAATCATATAACCATAGGCTAATTTGTAGATTATCAATTGTTTAGTAATAAAAGAGGCTTTTCGACAAAGAGCAAATTTGTCAGATACAATGCATTTTTTTTTGTTTTTTGTAATCCTTTGTAGTCAAAAAAAATATTTACAAAGTTGCAAATTAAGTTTTATTGTATATTTTTGTTTGATAAATTAATTGATAAATTATAATTATGAAAGGGAAAGTTATTTTTTTTAGTGTGTTTTTTTTGATGGTAAGTAGTGTTGTTTCGGCGCAAGATAAAAATGCTCCTAAGAGTATTATTAGTATGAACGCATTAATAAGAAAATACCATGATAGGAAAGAGTTGCAAGGGATGAAAAAGGGGGAATTATTAGAATTATATATAGAACGTATAAAAGTTCTTGTTAAAACATTGCCTTATATTGCCTTAGCTACAAAACCAGGTGTAACTATGACTGATTTAGGAATTCCTAATGACGCAGATAATAGAAAAATATTAGCTGAACAAGATGAAATTACTACAAATTTTCTTGATGTAACCGTTGCGTTTCAAAGGAGAATGGTACCTTACTCAGATACCGGTAATTTAATAGCAGCTATTTTGTTTTATGAAAATACATTGAAATCATTACATGAATTTAATGATATGTAATAATCAATTAGGATTAATTTAAGTCCTTTTTAATTTTTATTAACTAGTAATTTTTATGAGAATATTGTAGCGGTAATCGAATATTAATTTTTTTTAAAACTCGTTATCGATTATTCTGAAGTAATTCAGAAAATGTATAACGAGTTTTTTTTAATCCAAATTGTCCATAGTATTAACTTATTATCTTTTATCCCATGAAAAACTGTACTCAAATTATATCGATGTTCCTTTTAGTTATTTGTAGTGTAAATGCACAACAAGAAAAAGGAATAACAGGTTCTACCAACTGGTTAAATAACTGGACCGAATTTAAACCGAATAAAGTTGATTATGGTGAAGCCAATCAAATATTGGCGGGTAATATTGCAGTAAATACAAAATTACTCAAGAAAAATATCTACAGATTACAGGGAAGTGTTTTTGTAACAAATAATGCTATTCTTACTATTGAGCCAGGAACCGTTATAATCGGGGACTACGAATCTAGTGCTTGTCTTGTTATTACAAAAGGCGCTACTCTTCTTGCCGAAGGATTAGAGACCGATCCAATCGTTTTTACTTCAAACAGAAGTGTCAAAAAAGCAGGAGACTGGGGGGGAATAATTATATTGGGAGATGCCCCAACTAATAAATTTGGAAGCGCTTCATCTGTAAATTATGATTTAGATAATTCTTTAACTTCTTATGGTGGTGCAAACTCAAGTAGTAATTCTGGTGTTTTAAGATTCGTAAGAATTGAGTTTGCCGGAAAAAAAATTAAAGGGTTAGGTAATTTTAATGCTTTATTATTAGCAGGTGTCGGCAATAAGACGATATTAGAAAACATAATGATCAGCTTTTCTGCCGGAAATTCAGTTGAAGTACTTGGTGGAGATCTTAATATGAATAAGATGGTTTCCTTGAAGTCAAGTAGTGATGATTATAAATTTAATTTTGGAACACAATGCCGTATTGATAACTCGTTAGCAATTCGGTCTTCTTATTTAACTAGCAATTCAGGTTCTCGATGTATAGATGTTGCTTCTTATGATAAAAAAGAAGAAGTTGATTTTACTAAAAAACAAACATTGGTTACTGCAACAAATTTAACCTTGATTAATAATAGTGAAAACCTTAATGTTGATATTCAATCTGGCTTAGTCAAAGAAGCCGTATATATTGCAGAAAATTCTTCTGTCGAATTTAAAAGAAGTGTAATTTCTGGTTTTAATCCCGCAGTATTATTGAATAATAAAATAGAAATTAACGGGGAAAATCTAAAAAAAATAAAATTTGAAGCAATGTATTTCAATTTTTGCAAGGGGAATATTTTTACAGAATTCAACTCTAATAACGAAGATTTAGAGAATTGGTACGGCAATAGTGCATTCTCTAATGTGTACTCTCAAAGTGATAATAAGGAAACATTTATTGACCTCTTAAATGAGAAAAGACCTGATTTTAGATTACGAATTGCTAAAATAACAGCATTAAATAATCATTAAAACAATTACTACTTTCGAGTGATTTTATCTCAAACAAAAAGTTTTAATAGGGTTGTTATGTATCGGAATTAGATGAAATAAAGAAAAAATGCAAAATGATTACTCTTTTAAATAAATATTTTTTTTGTTTTTTTGTTTTACTTTTAGCCAATAGTATAGATGCTCAAATAGTTATAGGAACGCCCACTCTACCTTTTAGTCAAATTTGTGCTAATCCAAGTTTTAATACTTTTAATGTAACCTTTTCTTTTTCACCAGTTGCGGGTTTGAGTGCTACAAATCAATTTATAGTAGAGTTATCAGATCCAAACGGAAGTTTTAACAGTCCCAAAGTCGTTTTTACTTCTGGAGCGGGCGCTGTCACGGTTTCTCCTGCAACTTTGACTTTTTCAGTGCCGATTACAACAGCCGGAGAAAAATATAGACTGAGAATAAGAAGCACAAGTCCAGCAGCTACTGGTCCTAATTCTGTTGCTTTTGCTGCCTATTATAAAGCGCAAGACACACCATTCTCAATTAATAATTTTGGTTCGACCGCTACTTATTGTTCTGGTGGGAGTTATGTTTTAACAATAGATAATCCTGGTGTAGGTTCTAATGATTCCCCATTAAAATATCCTTCATTAACTTATAATTGGTTTAAGGAACCAAGTTTAACACCTATAGCTACCGGGCAAAGCTTGAACGTCAATCAACCGGGAAAATATTATGTCGAGACTAATTATGGTACCTGCACTTCAAATTCCTATTCAAATAGGGTAACCGTAAACGAGGCTACCTCTACAGCTGCAACTACAATAACCTCCAGTCTTGGAAATCCTTTTTGTTCAAGTGCAGGTTCTACAACATTAACGACATCAGCTGGCAATAATTATCAATGGTATAAAAACAGTTTACCTATATCAGGAGCAACAAGCCAAACGTATGTGACTAATCAGATAGGAAGTTATTCTGTAGCTGTTAATTTTGGCACTTGTGTGGCTAATGCTTCTATCAATTTACAAGATTATCAATTCTCTAGCAGTATCAATATTCCGGATACAAATACTATTTCGCCAGACGAAACCCTTGCAGTAATTGTAACCACATCAGCTTCAAATCCTGATTATAAATGGTATTTAAATGGAGCTATTATTACAGGCGCTTCAGGAAGTACTTATGATGTGAAAAACAAAGGAAGTTATAAGGTTGAAATTACTCAAACGACAGGATGTATTACTTCAAGCGAAATTTCTTTTGTTGTGAACTCTACAGTTGATCCCAATCCATTTCCAGATGTTATAAACATACCAAATTTAATAAGTCCTAATGATGATGGTATAAATGATACATGGATTATCCCTCAAGAATATGTAAGCGGAACAAACACGGAAGTGGTATTGCTGAGTTCGCTGGGAGAAACGGTTCTTAAAACAAATGATTATCAAAATAATTGGCCCGAAAACAAATTGGATTTTAAAAATGTAAATCAAGTGTATTATTACATAATAACCACCCAAGATAATAAAGTAAAAAAGGGTTCAATAACGGTATTAAAATAATATGAAGAAAACGTTAATATTCATAGCATTTTTTTACGGAACGCTTCAGATACTCTATTCTCAAGACCATGAGGATGGAGTTGTTTCGTTTTCATTACCTATCAGAAATTCTATTAAGTTTAATAGATTCCTTATAAATCCAACCTTTAGTTTTGTAAGAGAACAAAGTACAAGTATTAGTTTTTATAATAAAAGACAGTGGGTGCAATTTGAGGATGCCCCACAAACCTATTTAGCAAGCTATTCTGGAAGATTTAGAGAGAACGAAGGGCTCGGTATAGGTCTATTCCAGCAGAATTATGGGGTTTTAACCACTTTTGGTGCTGTTGCAAATTTTGCTCATAATGTTATTCTTCAAGAAGATAGTAATTTAACTTTTGGAATAAATGTAGGTTTCTATAAAAGTGGGTTAAATAAATCCAAGGTTATTACAAATTATCCAGATCCATCATTAGAAAATGTACCGTCAAATTCTTTAATTACCGTAAATCCCGGTATAAACTATGGAACGGCTTTTCTTGATTTTGGTCTATCTGCAAATAATTTGTTCTTATATAATCTTAGAACTTCGAAGATAGTTGAAGATGATCCCGAAAAAAGTATTGAAATCCACATTATGCATACGGGATATTTAGACACTTATGGTTTTTTTAATAAAAGTAAATTTTCTGGTCTACTTAAGACAGAGTTGAAAAAGGATAAAACCATTATTTCAGGATTAATGATGTTTACTATTCCAAAAGGAATATGGGCGCAAGCAGGTTATAATACAGTTTATGGGGTGTCCGGAGGAATAGGGTTGAATATCACTCCAAAAATTTCTATTGAATATAATTTTGAAAATGCAACCGGTAATTTATCAAATTTTGGATCTTCACATGAAATAGTTTTGGCTTATAAATTTAAAAGTAACAACTACTATTATGGAGATGACGAAGAAGAAGGATCTATTATTTCTCCTGCAGAACCAAAAAAAGTAGTTCCCGCAAAAGAATCTACAATTTTATCTCCAATTGATGCTCAAAGATTAAAGGAACTTAAACTAGCGATGATTGCTGAAAAAGAAGAAATCCGATTATTTAAACTTAAAGAAATTGCCGAAGCCAAAGCGAAACTAGCTGCTGATACTAAAGCCAACTTGGATTCTGTAGCCTTTGCAAAAGCTAAACTAGTGGCTGATGTTGCTATTAAGGCCAAGCTAGATGCTGATGTTGCCGCCAAAGCCAAACTAATTGCGGATGCTCAGGTCAAAGCAAAACCTGTTATAGATTCTAAAACCAAGTTGGATGTTGCTGCTAAAGCCAAAGCGGATGCTCTAGCTCAAGCAAAATTAGCTGGGGATGCCAAAGCAAAAGCAGATGTTCTAGCCCAGGCCAAATTAGCCGCGGATGCCAAAGCCAAAGCTGATGCTCTAGCCCAATCGAAATTAACTGCAGATGCGAAAGTCAAAGCTGATGCTCTTGGCCAAGCCAAATTAGCAGTGGATGCCAAAGCCAAAGGGGATGCACTAGCTCAAGCCAAATTAGCAGCGGATGCCAAAGCCAAAGGGGATGCACTAGCTCAAGCAAAATTAGCTGCGGATGCTAAAGCCAAAGCTGATGCTCTTGCTCAAGCAAAATTAGCTGCGAATGCTAAAGCGAAAGACGACGCTCTTGCCCAAGCCAAACTAGCAGCAGATGCTAAAGCTAAAGCTGATGCTCTAGCTCAAGCGAAACTAGCAGCAGATGCTAAAGCCAAAGCGGATGCTGACATGAAAGAAAAATTAGCTGCGGATGCCAAAGCCAAAGTGGATGCTCTAGCTCAAGCAAAATTAGTTGCGGATGTCAAAGCAAAAGCCGATGCTCTAGCTCAAACGAAAATAGCTGCGGATGCTAAAGCCAAAGCGGATGCCCTTGCTCAAGTGAAATTAGCAGCAGATGCTAAAGCTCAAGCGGATGCCCTTGCTCAAGCAAAATTAGCTGCGGATGCCAAAGCCAAAGTGGATGCTCTAGCTCAAGCAAAATTAGCTGCGGATGTCAAAGCAAAAGCCGATGCTCTAGCTCAAACGAAAATAGCTGCCGATGCTAAAGCCAAAGCGGATGCTGACATACAGGCAAAATTAGCTGCAGATGCTAAAGCGAAAGACGACGCTATTGCTCAAGCGAAAATAGCTGCGGATGCTAAAGCCAAAGCTGATGCTGATATGAAAGCAAAATTAGCGGCTATACCTAAGGATGCTAATGTCAGATCTATGGATAATTTGACCAAATTTATTGAAGATTCTAAAAATACTCAGCAACAATTATTGGCAAAACTCGATGCATCGGTAGCTAATAAGGAAAAAGCCCTTAAAGATTTAAAAGAAGAGAATGATTTAAGTGACAAAGGGATTTTCAAAGAACCTCAGGCTTTCAAAAGTGTGTCTGGTGAAAACAGCGCATTAGAAGCTTTAAAACTTGAATTAGCGGAGGTTAACAAAACTCAAACCGGAAAGATTATAGAGTTAGATAACTTATACAAAGAGAGACTTAAAAAAGTGACTAATAAGAATGATGAAACGAATCAATTTTATTTAAAAACAATTGAAACATTAAAAAGCGAACAATTAAAAGTAATACAGTCAAACACGAATTTAATTTCTTCATTAGAAAAAATTAAAGTAGAGACAGAAATTGAGAAAAAAAGAAGAATTAAACGTGCAGGTTTTGAAAATGATCAAACAAGGTATTTGAAAGATAAAGCGACATTAAGCCGAATTAAAGAGACAACTCCTATTAGTTCAGTTAGTCTAAAGGCAGAAAATTTTGATTTCGGTGATGAGCAGTCTAATATGCAAATTCTAAAAAACATCAAAAATGTTGATAGTGGTTATTATTTAGTAGTAGCAGTACATAATGATGTGGCTAAAAGAGATGAGTTTTTAACAAAATCAGTTGCTGCAGGACAATCAAATATAGATTTCTTCTACGATATTAATACCAGTAAATATTTCATTTACTATGATAAATTTGATACAATAGAAGAAGCTAAAAAAGCATTACAATCAAAAGGAAGTAAGCCTTATAATGGTAAGATGACAATAGCTAAAATTGAAAATTAATAAAATCAGTTATGGAAAAACAGTAACAATTTATTTAAAAAATATAAATCAGTTTGTACAATTTTAGATTAACTATTATGCCCCTAAGAGTTAGTTTAAAATAATAAAAATCTTCAGGCAATATGCCTGATAAAATAATTTTACCCCAATGAAATTAAAAAACTACCTACTAATTGTTACATTCTTTGTAACTAATAATTATATTTTATTTAGGCAATTTGTCCTTTATTTTGTGTCTTTATTTTCCAGCGATACAATTAAATCGGAAAGGATTTCATTGTTAAATATGTTCAAAAAATCTGTTTTTTTAAAAGCCGGTTTTATATTTGTATTGCTATTGCTGAACGAAGCATCTTATTCTCAAACCTTCAAGACTTTTTCGGTAAGGAAAAAGATCGATATAAGAGGAAAAATGATTGTTGCGGGAAATAATATTCTAGGGAAAGACAATCTTCCATTTAACGATAACACCAAAGCCAATCAAAATATATCTATGAAGTATATAGATATTGATGGGGATGGCTCAACTTTCAGTTCCAGTAGCGCGGATCTTTTAATTCCAAAACAAAAAGATGGTACCCTCACCACTTGTTATAGAGTTTCTTATGCTGCTTTGTATTGGGGTGCAATGCTTCAGAGTGGAAGTAGAACGAACATAAATAAGGTAAAATTAAAATTGCCCGGGGCATCAACTTATAGTGTTATAAACGGAGAGGTAATTTATGACGCCGTCGCCGCCCCTATAATTCCAGATTCAAATAAACCGTATGCCTGTTATGCCGATGTGACCAGTTTGTTGGCTGGTCTGCCAAATTTAAGTGGAACTTATACTGTGGCTGATATAATCTCGAGTGAGGGTTCTAATGGGACAACCGGTTTGTCAGCTGGATGGACCCTTTTTGTAGTGTACGAAGATCCTAGCCTTCACATGAAATCATTTAATGTCTTTGATGGTTTTAGCCATATATATGCATCTCATTTTGAAAAAATTCCGGTTACGGGTTTTGTAACACCCCCAACAGGACCTGTAGATTTACAATTTGCCTATGCTGCCTTAGATGGGGATAAACCGCAAGGAGCTACTAAACTGGAATTTGGAACAAAGCAAGTTGTAACCCCTTTACGGCCTGCCAATAATTTTTTCATCTCTACAATAGAAAATACTAATGGAGTTTCAACCCCAAGAAATCCTTCCGGAACCAACACCTTGGGATATGATACCGGTGTTTTGGAAGTTAATGGAGCAAACCCGGAGTATATTGATCATAATCAGACATCAACCGATTTTACATTGCAAGTGGCCAAAGGACAAGCTGATCCTGTTTTTGTCTTTTTTGGTGCTTACGCCGTAGATATTATAGCGCCAAAAATAGACCTCACCAAAATAGTAAAAAATTCTTCAGGAACTAATGTTGGTGGTGGCAATGTGTCTTTAGGACAGTTTTTAACATATGAAATTAGCTACCAAAGCGTAGGTAATGATAACGTCAAAAACTTTACCATAAAAGACATACTTCCTATAAATGTTATTTTTAACCCTCAAACTGATATAGATTATACTAATGCTGGAGGAGCAACATTGAAATCCTACGATCCGGCAACAAGAACACTTATTTTCAATATTCCAAATACTTCAGTGGAAGTTAATGATGGTATTTATACGATACGTTTAAATGTACGAGTAGTTCCCGATTGTAATAGCTTGGTAACGGCTTGTTCCAATGAAATAAAGAACCAGGCTTTTGCAACATATCAAGGTGTAATTAATACAACTGTAGTTCAAGAGGAAGGAAGTTTTGCCGCTACTGCCTGTAAATTAGGCTCCCCTTCATCCACAAATTTTTTGGTGAATATTGACAATTGTAAATTTACCCAAAATGTAATTTTATGTGGGACAAGTGCGATATTGAAAGCTTCAGATGGTTATACTGGTTATTCTTGGTCAAAAAGTCCGACCGGTTCGCCGGTCATTGGAACCGGTCAAACGCTTACGGTAACTCAAACAGGGGTTTACTATGTCCATAACACTGCCCCGGCAACTTGTAAGAGTATTGTTGAAGAAATAACGGTTAGCTATTTTGGAGCAACAAACACTAATCCGGTAATCCCTTTTGCAGATGCATTGCCTATTTGTCCGAACGATGGAAAAGTATTGCCTAATATTTTCTTATGTGGAGCCAATGCCACTCGATCCATTACCACAGGAATTAGTGATGCAGCATCAATTGTTTGGCAAAAATTAAATGAATCCAGTTGTGCAGCAATGACTGTCGATAATTGTGCCAATGTAAACGCAGGATGTACTTGGAATCAAGTGGGAACAGGTCCAAATTATACCGCAAATACTTCGGGTCAATTTAGGATTATCATAAACTATGTTGGGGGTTGTTTTAGTATTTTCTATTTTAATGTCTATCAAAACTTATTGAACCCAACGGCTACTTCCAGAGATATTATTTGTAATACGCCTGGCGAAATAACTGTAGGAGGTGTCCCTTCCGGATACGAATACAGTTTGAATGCCGCTGGTCCATACCAAGTTTCGAATGTTTTTTCTATTACCACTCCTAATATTTATACGGTTTACATTAAACAAATAGGGGTAAATACAAACCCATGTGTTTTTTCAGTTCCTGATATTCTTATTAGACAAAGGAATTTTACAGTTACTACCATTGTTACACAACCGTTTTGTAACGGAGATAAGGGAGCCATAAAACTGATTGCTAATGATGTGCGTCCGCAATATTATTTCAGTATTTATCAAGGAGCAACACTAATAAATAGTGTGGGACCTATAATAGCAAATGAGTATGAATTTTTAGGATTGAACCCAGGAACCTATACAGCAAAGGTTTCGACAGATGACGGTTGTAAATATTCGGAGGATATTCAAATAATTAACCCTCCTGTATTAACGGCAACTTCGGCACTGACGAAGGCACTCACCTGTACAGATGGAGAGATTACGGTTTATCCGGTAGGAGGCACGCCTCCTTATACGTATTATGTAAATAGTACTACCGATTTCCAAAACACACCACAAATTACGGTTACAAATCCATTGCCTCCGGGAGGTGTTTATACTATAGACGTTTTTGACAGTAAAAACTGCAAAGCACCGACAACAATTACGGTTTCAGCAACGTTACCACCCGTATATACAATAGCTAAAACGAATGTTTTATGTGCAACGGCTAATAACACGGGAACGATAACCGTAAATGTTAGCAATGCAAACGGAAATGCTTTACGATATAGTATTTACAATGGTGTTACCTTTTTCAACTCAAATGTATTTAATGCTCTTGCAGCAGGGAATTATAATGTTGTTGTAGAATATACAGTTGGAACTTCTGTTTGTTTTAGCACTCCGCAGCTTATAAATATCGGCATACCTGCAGCCATCACAGGTACGGCAGTTATTTTGGTTCCATATACTTGTACTACCCCAGGATCTATACAAGCACAAGGAGTTGGTGGAGGTACCCCAGGATATACCTATAGTATTGA
>NZ_JBHZPZ010000011.1:0-131288 GCF_042787345.1 Flavobacterium xylosi
TTAATTCTACTTTTCCAAGATTTAATTTGTAATTCTCTTTGTTGAGCTTGTTCTTTTATTTCATACTTTTCGATATAAACAACTTTCCAATCATTTACGTTACCGGTGAAACCTTTGCTTTTTTGATTGTGGCGAATAAGCCGCTCTTCTAAATTAGAAGTAAAACCAATATAATATCTATTTTTAATTTCACTAAAAAGGATATAAACTATATATTTCATAAAGTATGAGACATAAAAAAACTCCTCAATTTCTTAAGGAGTTTTTGTGGGCGATGAGGGGTTCGAACCCCCGACCACTTCCGATAAAATCGGAATGCTATGAACCAGTTGAGCTAATCCTGTTTTGAAATTAATTCCTGAATTTTAATTCTACTTTTCCAAGATTTAATTTGTAATTCTCTTTGTTGAGCTTGTTCTTTTATTTCATACTTTTCGATATAAACAACTTTCCAATCATTTACGTTACCGGTGAAACCTTTGTTTTTTTGATTGTGGCGAATAACCCGATCTTCTAAATTAGAAGTAAAACCAATATAATATCTATTTTTAATTTCACTAAAAAGGATATAAACTATATATTCCATAAAGTATAAGACATAAAAAAACTCCTTAATTTCTTAAGGAGTTTTTGTGGGCGATGAGGGGTTCGACCCCCCGACCACTTCCGATAAAATCGGAATGCTATGAACCAGTTGAGCTAATGCTGTTTTGAAATTAATTCCTGAATTTTAATTCTACTTTTCCAAGATTTAATTTGTAATTCTCTTTGTTGAGCTTGTTCTTTTATTTCATACTTTTCGATATATACAACTTTCCAATCATTTACGTTACCGGTGAAACCTTTGCTTTTTTGATTGTGGCGAATAAGCCGCTCTTCTAAATTAGAAGTAAAACCAATATAATATCTATTTTTAATTTCACTAAAAAGGATATAAACTATATATTTCATAAAGTATAAGACATAAAAAAACTCCTCAATTTCTTAAGGAGTTTTTGTGGGCTTTTAGGGACTACAATCGAACACTTGATACCTATTTTGACATTTTTTGATAATATAAAATAGGTTGTCTTGCGCTTCGAATCACACTTAGATAAACACTCTCAATCTTTTGGCTTATGTATATGAGGCTTTAAGATAGGATGTTTTGGCTGATTTGGTGGTGTCACTCTTCTTCTTTCATCTGGTGTTCCGTCAGGTGTTTTAGGTTTTGGACCTGGTTTAATTGCTTGAATTTTTTCCATAATACGTTTTTATATTAAAATTATTTTTTAGCTAGACTTTTTGAAAAGCCTATATTATATATACAAATAACATTAATAAAAGTATCATCGCATTACAGAAAACCATAATTTACAAAAACTTATTTAAATAAAAATCATTAATAAATTTGTTAGATTTTTTCTAGACTTTCCACTCTATATCTAAAAGGCTTTTTATAAATTTAATTGATAATTATTACAAAAGGAAGTTTATGAAAACAAAAGAATTTTCAAGGAAAGAATTATATGATTTGGTTTGGTCAACATCACTTAGTAAGCTGACATTACAATATGCTTTTTCAAATGAAGGTTTAAAAAAGCTCTGCAAGCAATTCGAAATCCCGATGCCTGATAATGGGTATTGGATGAAATTGAAGTTCAACAAAGAAATTGAAAAGCCAAAATTTAACCCACTTTTTGATGGAGAAGATAAAATTATATTAACTATACGAGAAGTTGGGAATCTCGTTAACATTGATCAATCTCCACTTACTATAAGAACGAAAGAAATCTTAAGTGATGCTAAATCCCCTTTAATTGTTCCTGAAACATTAAGTAATCCAGACATTTTAATTCAAAATACGATAAGATTTCACGATAAAAGTAAGAATGATCATTATTATAGGGATGAAAAAATTGATACTGTTTCCATTTTTGTAGTCCAGGATAATTATAGTAGAGCTATAAGAATAATGGATGCGTTTATAAAATTACTAAAATACAGAGGTCATTCATTTAGAAGAGATATAAATAAAAGAGGACCGTGTATCGTAGTAAATGATGTTGAATTTCATTTTGAAATAAGAGAAAAGAATAAAAGGATCCCTTCCGAAAAACCTTATGGATCGTCTACTTACATTCCAACAGGTATTTTAATTATAAAAATCGGGGAAAGTTATAAGGCTAAAGAATGGAGTGATGGTGCTGTAAAATTAGAAAATCAGTTAGCTAAAATTGTTGCGAAGATTGAATTAGAAGCAAAGGAAGAATTAGTATGGAGAGAAGAATGCAGGTTACACCATATTAAAATGGAAGAGGAGGAAAAAATAAAAAAGGAATTCCAGAAGAAGAGAGAGGTTGAACTCCAAAGAACAAAAGAATTATTTAATAATGCAATATATCACAACAAATCCAAAATAGTTAGAGAATACTTGAATGAGTTAGAAACTAAAGCGTCATTAAACAATCAACTCACAATTGAATTGCAAGATTGGTTAAAATGGGCAAAAGACAAAACAGATTGGTTTGATCCAATGATAAAAAAAGATGACATACTATTATATGAATCCGACAAAGAAGATCTCATTCAGATTAAAAAAAAGGACAACAATTTTTATAGATATTAAAGTTTAAGTAACAAATGACAGTGTCCTTAAATATAAGGTAGCGATATATTAAAGGCTTAAGTGTCCTTAATATATTTGCAATATGTATTACACTTCCCAGATAATACTTAATGCCAAATGTTTATGAGGAATGCAATGTTCCTTAAATTTTCTGTGCTCATCATCCTCTTTTACAAAATTAAACCAATCAATTGGCCAAACCTCTTCTGTTTCATTTGGTAGCCTCCCATTTGTAAAATATTCACCCATTACGGAATTTTCAGGAATTTTATCACTATATAATAAATATTTAAACGGAAAATCTTCGCTGCTCCATCTCCATTTTATTTTTCCATTTTCTCCAAAAACAATCATAAGCGGATGGTTGCCAATATCTGCAAAACGTATTGCAGTAGCAGTGATACTAGTCTGAAAGTGTTCTGATAAAGATTTGATAATTGAAAATTCGAACTTTTTTCGATGAATATGTTTTTTAAATCTTTGTTCTGGCATTAATAAACAAGAAGCAAAATAGTCCGCTTCTCTTTCTATTTTAAAGTGTATATTTTCATTATTCTTGGATGGGTGCGGAGATAAAAGCCCCTTTTTTAGTCCAATTCTATGATTGTCTATGAAATAATGACCAAGTTCATGTGCAATAGTAAAGCGTGATCTGGGCGTGTTTGGTCTGTTTCCTTTGAAGGTATTTACGTGTATGAAAAATTGAGAATCATCATAAATTGTCATACCATCAAAGCTATCCCCATATGAATCATAAAACAAATCAATTTCTTCTTCGGCAAGAATAAGATCTAAAGGGGTTATTATATTAGAAAATTCTAAAGCTATTGATTCAGCTAGATGTTTAATGCCCAAAAGTGAGCTATTCTTTATCATCTGATTTTTTTCGATGCTTGCCATACATTTTATCAATAATATCTTGAGATAAACCTTGACTTCCTTTTCTTGCAGCCATCTTTAATTCATTGATTTCATTTGTATTATCATCTTGTAAAAGTCGGATAACTGATTTTTTGGTTAATTGATTGCTTATAATTGCAGTAACATCAATTCTAGAGTCTTTTAATTTAAAATCAAAATCTTCATAGAGTTTTTCAAATAAATCTAGTTGTCGCTCATTTCTAGGACATATAAATCCAGTTGAACTTAGATAATGATCTAAAGTTTCTAAATCGAAAATATGTTTTTTATTATCTGCCATTTCTTTGCGTTATATAATTTTCAACATGAAGATTTGCATCTCTTTTATATAATCTTATTGTGCCTTGAGTTAGTTCAAGTGTGTCCTGCAATTTTTTACTAATACTCCTTGGAATATTTTTACCCGGTAATTCGTATGCTTTATAAGTTAGGTAAATGATTTTTTGTTTTTCACTTAGGCCAATAAAAGCACTATTGAGAATTTCCAATTTAATTTTCAGCTTTTTTTTGTGTTCTTTATCATCACTATCTGAAGTTTTATTTATTAGTTCATCTAAATCAGTAATGATTGATAAATCTTCCTCTACTGTTGGGTCTGCGCAAGTGTTTTGTTCTCCATATTTTACCAGTTGTGTGTACATTATAGGGTATAACCATAATAATATTGCCTTATTGACATCTTTACTTTTTGCTTTTTTTAAAGTAAAACTGGGGTATTTCCAAACTCGAGCAAAAGCACAGTGTGCAATTTCTAAAGCTACCACTTCACTATACCCAAATTTTGAAGAATATATTTCAGCTTTTTGAATCACATTTTTCTCAAATCGACGACAAAATTCAATAAAGGCACGTTCAGCTTCCTCTGGATATTCGGACTTAAAGGAAATATAATCCAGTAATTCCGAACTGCAAATTTTATCAAAATCTATCTTGTCATTTAACTCGGTTTTCATCTATATACCTAAAAGCGTTAGTAACGGTTTTGGTATATGAGTGAGGCTTTACTCATATACTTCTCAAATATAGGATTTGTGGCTTAACGTTTAACATAACAAAAAATATTTTTAAAGAAAAATGAAAGAAAAATTAGAACAAACAAAATTTATTATTGGTCGTTTCGATACGTATATTGAAAGTACCCAAACAAAAAGCAATCTTTATCTTGCACTGAATACTGCTATACTAGGTGGGATTATTACAATTACTGCTGCTACCAAACCTGAAGATGTTACACTCTTTTCGCTTATCGTCTTAGGTATTATTGCCTTATTAGCTGTTGTAAGCATAACGATAACGTTAATCGCCATCACTCCTTATCTTAAAAGTGCCTCGCACAAAAGTTCCTCGGTTGTTTTTTTTCAAGATGTAGCCAACTTCACCTTTGAAGAATATGCAGATAAAATCAATGCCTTTTCGGATAAAAAATTCTTATTAGATCTGACTTGCCAAGCTTATAGTCTAGCGGGAGGATTAAAATTAAAATATCAAAAACTTTTTTATGCAGGAAGAATCATCATTGCCGAATTTGTCTTTCTGCTTATCTACTTAATAACATTAATAACCAAATTTATATAATTATGAATACATTTTCAGAATACCAGAACATTATTGAAAAAGCTCTTAACAGGAACGAAATCCATAAGAACTTAAATGAATCAATTACATTTTCAGGGCTTGCAGGACCAGTAGCTAGCCAAAAATACACTATGAGTGACTATATAGCTAACCGATCGCAGTTATCGCTTTCGACTGATTTAGCTGCAATAGCAAATAAAATGGGAGTTGTTCCTCATACTAATCAACTCATTGGTCATCATCCGCATTTCAGTCATTTAAAAGGGACAACAAATACTGAGAGACATTATATCATTTCTGCATTTATTGATATTAAAGGGTCAACAAATCTTTTTAAAAAGTACGATGAAGAAACCAATATGATTATCACTAATACTATTCAATTAGCAGCCATAAATGTCTGTCAACTTTTTGGCGGATTTATCCAAAGAATCCAAGGTGATGGTTTGTTTGTGTATTTTGGTGGAAAAAACGTTGATAAAACTAAATCAACGCAGCATTGTCTTACAGCCTTAAGTTTATTCAGTTATTTTGTAAAAAATGATTTAAAAAGAGTTTTTGAACAACATGGTATTGAAAGAATATTTACAAAAATTGGAGTTGATTTTGGGGACGATGACAAGGTATTGTGGGGTGTGGCTGGTAAAGAAAACACTAGTGAAATAGCGACCTATAGTTTGCATACCAGTTTGGCTGCTAAAATGCAAGCATTTGCTGGAAGCAATGAAATTGTTGTTGGGCAATATGTCAAAGATAAAGCTAATTTTGATCCAATGCTTTATACTGTGGTTGAAGCCCAAAGGTATATTTTTTCAGACCAAGACAATGCATTTTATTATACACAATATGTGTTTGATTGGCTTAAATACCTTAAGTCTTCGCAACATATTGCAACATCTGTTACAGGAGAAATCACTATAAAGCCTCAAATAGCAAATATCCCAAGTATAGCTTCATTAAAAGAAGTTGTGGGTGAAAATAGACCTTATGCAAAAGCTAACTTTAGATAAAGACCTCAATGAAGTTTTGGATATGTTTCCGAAACTCAAACTATTTGAGAAAGATAAAAAGAAAACGATAAGTGGTGAAATCGACATATTTGATGCTGCGGGTAATTATGTGAACAGTTTTGATATTAATGTAGCTGTTCCAAGGAATTACCCGCACGGATTTCCATTGTTGTTTGAAACTAGTAATAAGTTTGAGCATATTGCTGATCGTCATATTAATGAGGATGGAAGTTGTTGTGTTTGTTCCTTACAAGAATCAGATTTAATTAGTCAAAAAGGTATTGCAATTAAAGATTTTTTTTTAAGATATGTTGTTCCTTATTTGGCTAATCAGTTGTATTTTGACAGTGAAGAAGAATGGGCAAACGGAGATTATGAACATGGAGCTGAAGGAATCTTGCAGTTCTACAAAGAGCTATTTACAATGGAAAGTACTGAAGAAGTAATTAACCTATTGTCCTTTTTCAACACCCAGAAAATGAATCGAAATGATGATTGTTTTTGCGGTAAAAAAGAAAAGTTGAAACGATGCCATTTACAAACCTACACTATTATTAAAGATTTATCCAAAAAAAGAATTGAGTATGATATTCTTGCTTTAAAATGGCTATTTAAAAAACAGCTTAAATTAAAAACTAGCTAACACAGGGAAGTTTATCCTCTTTTTTTATGAACAGAATACGAAAAAAATCAAAAAACCACTTTCAATAAATGCCATTTACTGAAAGCAATTTTTATGTTATTTCACGAAAGGAGGTCACAGGTTCGAACCCTTTTTTGGCTTAACCCCTTGTGGTTTATAGGTTTTTCGTGACCCACAAAAAAGTAATGGGTCAAATTTGTGTCAAAAAAGTTTTTTTTAAAAAGGGAAAATATAGGTGTGTCATTTTTAGCTGCCACTATAATGGCTACTAAATTTGCTAAGATTGCTATGATACTTTCTAAATTCATATCGTAAAGATATTAAAATAAAATTTATTTATAAATCAAAAATCCACTTCCAATAAATGCCCATTTACTTTAAGCCAATTTTTGGCCTTTTGATAATTGGGAACTTGAATTGATAGAATGTTCCAGAAACGTGGTGTATGATTTTCTTCAATAAGATGTACTAACTCGTGAGCCACTAGATATTCTAATACATACATTGGCGCTTTGATTATTCTCCAATTGAAAATGATATTGTTGTTTGGCGTACAAGAACCCCAACGGTATTTCATTTGTGATGTTTTAAATTCATTAAATTTGACACCTAAATTTTTAGCATACATTTTAGCTAATGGTTCAATTTTACTTAATGCTTGTTTCATATACCAAGCTTTAAATAATTTGTTAGCTGCTTCTTGATTTTCTCTTGAAATTCTAAAGCGTTGGTTGAACTCTATTCCTTCAATTGGTTCATCAACTACTAATAATTGATAATTTCTACCTAAATACAAAAGTGTTTCGCCTGATATAAATTCTTTAGGCTTCGTATCAACTGGATATTTCTGAGTGTGATTGATTTTTTCTTTTAACCATTGTCTTTTTGATTGAACGATTTCTTCAATCTTTTCAATTGATAAATTCAATGGAGCACGGACAATAATTTTCCTGTCACGTTCAACTGTAATGTTGAGTGTTTTTCTTTTGCTAAATTTTATTTCGTACTCTAATTGCATCTTATTCTGCTATCATTTTGAAATGATTTGTTTTTGAAAGCTCCATTATTCTTGAAATTAGTTCACTTCGTTTTTGAATAATATTTGGTAATTTATTGAACTCCGGAGATAATAACATTTTTTGTAATTCGGCTTTTAGTTTTGTTTGTGCCGGAACACTATCCCAAAACCCTGTTAGTTTTATTTCTGTTACTACAAGATTAAAGATGTGTTGTGTTAGATTTACATTCTGTGCAATTTCGTCTTCGTTTAATGCTCTGTTATCAAATAACTCAGCTTTGAAAATACGGAATAATGGCATTTGTTTTTTACGGTCTAAACCATAGGTTTCCTCTTTTTCTCTGTTCTTTATTTTCTCACGAAGTTTTTCTAACTCTTCATAGATTGCTTTCCAATTACCTTTAAAGTTTTCCAAAATTTTTTCTAATGCTTCGGAGAACGATGCAAATAATTCAGGGTCTTCATCTAAATTAATATCGATGTAATGACGAATTGCGTGTTCTACTTCAGCTGCTTTGGTTTTGGTTCTGGTTTTAGTATTTACATTTTTTTGAAAATCATCTGCGATAATTGAAATTGGTGCAATAGTTTGTTCAATTCCTTTTGATTTAAGAAACTCATCGGCAATTCCTCTTAACTTTGGAGGAATACCTTTCATACTGAAACGATTGTCTCTAAAATGTTTATTTGCTAAAGCATTAATTTCTGTAAATGATTTCCAATCTGTAAAAAAGTCTAATGCTTCTTTTCTTGGTAATACATTATTAAAACAAGTCGTTAATTTATTGTATAGCTTTATATATTCAAAACGAATATCTTCATCATAAAACACATCAAAGAAAGCATCTATATCCGTTAAATCATCCAAACCCTGTTCTTTTAGATAATCCCAAATATCTCCGTGAGCTTTTATTAATTCGTTTAATTCCGTTTCATCATCAGTAATACATTCAATAATTTCTTGCAATTCTTTTTCAGCATAAGTATCTAATGCTCTTTTTAAATGATGACCTACGCCAACGTAATCAACAATAAAACCTCTGTCTTTTCCTTCTGGTCCTATTCTGTTTACCCTTGCAATAGTTTGTAATAAATTATGAGCAACAATTACTCTATCTAAATACATTACTTGTTCTATTGGTGCATCAAAACCTGTAAGCAACATATTGTTTACGATAATTATACCCACATTACCGTTTAACGATTTATCTTCTTCGTCTGTTTTACCAAATGGTAATTTAAAACGTTTAATACTTTTTTTATGGTATTCACCATTAGTAAAAGCTTTTATATGTAAAGCATCATTGTGATTTCCTGATATTACAACAGCAGTTTCCAATTGTTTTAAAACTTCTATATTTACTAGCATTGGATTTGATTGTTCCAATTCTGCAATTTTTGTTTTTAAGGAACTATCTATCGCCACTTTATATCTGACACAAGCTTCACGAGAATTACCCACGATTTGAGCTTTAAAACCTCCTGAAAAGATATGTTCAACATAATGATTAACCATATTTTCGGCTTTTGCTGTAATCGTATCAATTGCATCTAAATAAGCATCACGAGTACCAAACCCTAATATTTGTAATCGCTCTGTTAGTGTATATTCACTAAAAATATCTTCAAATTTTTTATCCATTCCTGATTTATTAGGAATTTCGGCATTGTGAGTTAATCCTTCGTAGACAATCTCTAATGTTACACCATCATCAATGGCCTGACGCATTGTGTATTTATCAATATAATCTTTATATTTCTTTTCTGTTTTTCCTGTTGGTGTTCCTGTAAAACCTATTGAAGTTGCATTGGGTAATGCTTTGTCTAAATTAGCAGCTAATAATGAATATTGAGAGCGGTGTGCCTCATCGGTCATTACTAAAATGTTGGTACTTGGATTAAGTTCTGGGAATATTTGCAAACCACTTAAATCGCCATTTTCTTGAAATTTATGAATCATTGCCATTATCAAATCAGAATTATCAGTTGCTAATAATTCTTTTAAACTTTGTCCGTTTGGTGTAGCTTTTGGATTGATGAAATTAGCCGTTTTGATATTGAAACCAATACTTCCTCCTGTTTCTGATAATTGTTCTTCTAACTGGGTTCTATCTGTAACAAAAACAATTTTCCAAGAAAGCAGTTCAGGTTTTAAACGCATTTCACGTACCATAAACATCATTGTTAATGATTTTCCTGAACCTTGTGTATGCCAAATAATACCACCTCTTTCTAATGGATTTTTACCCTCAATTAAACGTTTGGTTGCTAATTTGACTGACCTGAATTGTTGGTATCTTCCAACTACTTTTATTTTCTTCCCTTTATCGTCAATTTGAAAAACGGTGAATACTTGAATTATGTCTAAAAGGTTTCTCAAATCAAGCATACCTGCAACTAAACGTTGTTGGTCGTTTGGTGAAGATTTTCCGTGAACTAAATCATTTAATGATTTAGGATATGGATCAGTCCAACGGTAAAAATGCTTTTCAATGTTGGTTGTAATTGTTCCAAATTTTGCTTCTAAACTACAAGTCGTAATTATAAATTGATTGTAGAAAAACAATTCTTTGTTTCCTTCTCCGCTATCGCCACGTTGTTCTGAATAACGCAACAATTGGTCAATGGCTTCGGGAATTGGTTCTTTTACTTTTGATGATTTTGCTTCAACTACTACAATTGGCAACCCATTTATAAACAAAACAATATCAGGAATAATATTATGGTCTGTGCCAGGAATGTTTACTTTGAATTGTGATATTGCTGTAAAAATATTGTTTTCTACATTTTCAAAATCAATGTATCGAACGGTTGGACTTAACTCTCCTGTTATTTCATTTTTTGAAACGGTTGTGTTTTCTAATAATAAATCTAATACTTTTTGATTGCTTTCGATTAAGCTGTTTTTTTCAAACGTAGTTATTTTGCGAACTACATCGTCTATTTGTGGCTTGGTTAAAAAAGGATTAATCGTTTTTAAGGATTGACGCAGTTTGGGTTGTAAAACTACCTCTGAAAATGAAGTACGATAACTTTGTTGAGGAGTTTGTTGCAATGCTAATTCTAACACTTCGTTGTTGCCTGATGTCCAACCTAAATGTTTTAGTTGCTCCAAAAAAGGTTTTTCTACGTGTGAATACTCGTCTAGTTTTAGACTTGAACCCAAATTACCTCTGTACTTGTTATCGTTAGTTACTATCATTGGATGCGTTTTAATTTATTAAATGCGTTACTCTTTTTTTACCTGATAATAGGTCTTGCATTAATCCTTTTTTGGTGGATTTTAGTTTGTTCAATTCGATTTTTAAATTATTTAGGAAATCATTAATTAAATTAATTTTTTCTAAAATCTTTCTTTGTTCATTAATTTCAACCTTTGGAAAAATAAAAGAATTTAATATGCCAGAATTTGTTACACTTCTTCCACTTTCATTAACATTTTCGGTAATTTGCTTTTGAAAAGCATTACTATATTTAATTATAAGATAAATAAAATCAGATAAATAAGTGTTCTGATCTAATCTTAACCGCATAAAATTTGAAGACATAATCCAACCTGATTGTTTTTGTTTTATTACTAATGACCTACCTATTTCTGCCACTCTTGAAAAAAGTATATCGTCTTGAATTAATTTATATGCAAATAATTCATTGGCTTTTTTTTCTGAAATAAATAACAAGTTCTCTTGAATAAAATCGTCATCACCTAAAGAACCAATAGTAATAACTGGTATACCTTCATCTACCCAATGTTCTGTTTTCAATGAAGAACCAAATGGTCCAGTTTTTAAATATGGGCTTTTTTTAGAACCAATTTCCCATAGTTTTAAAACATCCCAATCTTTCGGTATTCTGCCTATTGGACTATCTTTAAATTCGTGTGTTTGTTCACTTCTAATATTACCTTTTTCATCAATACCTTTAGTCAACAAATCTTGCATTAAACCTGTTTTAATTCGATTGTATTTTACAATGTTCATTTCGGTTTGTAAAATTGCGTTATCAACTTTTGATAAGATTTCGGCAATTTTATTTTGTTCAGTTGTTGACTTTGGAAATTCAAGTTTATGCTTTTTAAAGTCTTTTTTCTGCAAATGTTTTAATCCACTACCTTGAAAATAATTTAGACTAATGTAATTTATTATGTTTTGAGAATAATAAAACAAAAATTTTGTATTGATTATCTCTTTTGTTGTTATTGCATATGTATCTGTTGAATAAGCAACATCACCTAGATGGTATTTTACATTTGCTACACCACCTGTTGCTAAAAAAATATTTTCACCATCTATTTGTTTTTCATCGTGTAATAGAATAGCTTCTCCACTTGTGAAAAATGGATATAGACCATAATTGGTTGCATCTGAAACTTTTAAATTAGACTTTCTTTTTTCTAAAATTAAATCGCCATAATCTTCACTAATCCATCCATCGGGAACATTATTATTTTCTTCCATCTTAATTCAAATAATTTAAAGTGGTTAGAAAATCGTTTAGCTCCTTCATTGTATTATTTCTGTCTTTTTCAATTCTTTCGGCAGAAACAAAATATTTATCAAAGAGGTTTTCATAAGCACCTATAAAGGTTCTTTTTTCGGCATTCAAATATCGTTGTAATTGGTTATTAATAATGTCAAAATGTTTTTTCAGTATTAGTTTTTTGGCTTCATCAATAGTTATCATACCTCCAATTTCATTCAATAATGTATCAAGTTTGTTTAATTTATTGGTAATAATGCCTTTGTCTTTTATTAGTGATGTAATTTGCTTTGCTATTTCGGCTATTTGTTTTTTAGCTTCAATTACTTTTGATAATTTCAAGAGTATCTCAGCTTCGCTTGTTTTGTCGGCTTTTAACTCTTTTTCTAATGTGGTAACGGATTTTTTTATTTGTTCAAAATCGTTTGTGTTTTTTAAATCGGATTTGAAATCAACAATTAATTCTTTGGTAGCACTATTCAGTTTATCCAATTCCATATTTACTGTTTTTAACAGCTTAACACTTTCTTCTTTTTCTTCTTCAGAACCGTAACGTTTTAGAATTTGTTTTAATTCCAATTCTGCCTGTTTCAGCTTTAAAGTCGCTTTTATTTCTTTGATTTGGGCTTCCAATTTCAATATTGTTTTATTGATTTCTTGAAAAGGTTTTGCCTCATTAAGTTTTTTCTTTTCTTTAACCAAATAATCAGTATTCTTTTTAAGCTGTTCTTTCACTTTTGCATTGGTTACTTTTTCATCTTCGGCTACTTCATATTCTAAGAGATTGATTGCTTCTTCAATAGCTTCCTCCAAATTAGTTTCTTTTTCGGATTGGCTTATTTCAAGATTTTCAATTTCAGTTTGTTCTTTGGTGAAAAATTCAGCAATAAGATATTCATCAGGTATCAGTCCTGCATCCCAACCATTTTGCATTATAGTTTTTAGGTCGTACTTAATATTGTCCCACCAATTCACAAAAACACCTGCGACTTGAAACTTATCCAATACGCCAACTGGAACAAACTTTTCTTTGATTGTATCTAATAATTCTTTTCTAACTTTTGGAATTTTGTCACCACCTAAAGATATATATGCCGCCATTGGTTCTGAAACCCTATTTTCTTGAACAGTTTCATTAACCGGAGCTAATGAAGAGAAATCTTCTTTTGCTAATTGCCACCAATCCGCAAGATGTAGTCCTAAATCTACTAATGTTTTGACAACGTTTTTATCGTCTTCAATTTGGGTTTTAATTGCTGCTTTATCAGTTATTGCAAAGTCTTTGTACTGTTCGTTTTTATTTTTGAACAAAACACTACCATTGTAATTAAACTTTTTACAAATAGAGTTTTGAACTGCTTCGATTTCTGTAATTGGAATGCCGCCTACTAAATGTGCTTTTACATCTTCGTGTTCAGGTTCAGGAGTATTGTCAACGTATCTTCTAATGTTTAATGTAAATTCGTTTTCTTCAATCGTTTTTAAATCAACTAACTTAGAATATTTAGGTTCTTCAACTTTATTTGTAAATACGTAATCTATTTTTTCAATATCCTCTGGACGTAAGGAATTTTGTTTTTTTCCTTCGGCAAAGTCTTTGTCTGCATTGATGAAAAACACTTTGTCCTTTAAGCTATCAGGTTTGTTTTTGTTTAAAATAATCACACAAGCAGGAATACCAGTCCCGTAAAACAATTGAGGTGGTAAACTTATGATACTCTCAATTACATTATCTCTTAACATTCCTTCTCTGATTTCCTTTTCTTTTCCTCCTCTAAATAAAACACCGTGAGGCATAACAACCACCACTTTACCTGTTTTTTTACAACTTGCCAACATGTGTTGTACAAACATAAAATCCGCTTTTTTACCATCTTCAGGAGCAAATCCATAAGGAAAACGAGATTTATATTTCATCTCGGCTTCTTTATAATTTTGAGAAAATGGAGGATTTGCAATTACTCTATCAAACTGGATTAATTGACCGTCTTTTTCGTTCAATGGTTCTTCTAACGTATCACCATATTCAATAGTATATTTAGATATATTGTGTAAGATGATATTCATTTTACAAATTGCAACCACCGTTGGATCCATTTCCTGACCAAACAATTCTAAATTATTGGCATCTTGTCCTTGTTCTTCAATGTACTGGTGTGCTTGGATTAACATACCTCCCGAACCTGCTGTTGGATCATAAATCGACATACCTTCTTCGGGTTTCATCAATTGAACTAATAATCGAACAACTTGGTTTGGCGTATAAAATTGCCCTCCTTTTTTCCCACCTTCATCGGCAAAGTGTTTTAAAAGGTATTCGTATGCTGCACCTAATAAATCTGGAAACTCAAAGTTTTCATTTATCAATGCTGGAAAAGAATTGAAGTGTTCTAACATCTTGATAAGGTCATTGTTTTTTACAATTGCCTTACCATCGACTTCTTTGTTGAAATTTATACGCCCTTTAAATATTCCTGATAATGTTTCAGAGTTAGCATCCTCAATTGCATCTAATGCCTTGTTAAGCATTTGACCAATGTTGTTTTTTAAATATTTTATTGGCGGTTGTTGATTTCCGTTTTCATCAATAAAGCCTTCGTTCCATCTTGCTCTTTGAGGAACAAAAAAGGTATTTCCATAGGTGTTTTTATAATTTACTTCAAATAAATCGTGTATTAGTTCTTCGTCTTTTATATGGTTGTAATCTCCTTTTAATAGCGCTTCTCTTTTTTGTTCAAAAACATCGGACATTCTTTTTAGGAAAAGCATTCCAAATATAAATTCTTTGTATTCTGAAGCATCCATTTTACCTCTCAAAATATCGGCTGCCTTCATTAAAAAGCCTTCTAATTGTGAAAGTTTTATTTTATCGTTTT
Organism: Flavobacterium xylosi; assembly: GCF_042787345.1. Lineage (NCBI taxonomy): Bacteria > Pseudomonadati > Bacteroidota > Flavobacteriia > Flavobacteriales > Flavobacteriaceae > Flavobacterium > Flavobacterium xylosi. Next base: position 15,131 of record NZ_JBHZPZ010000011.1, read on the forward strand.
TCATTGTTCGTTTTTATTCCTAAATTTTCCAATTTTTAATTTGTCTTTGAACCTCTCTTTGCACCTGATCAAAATCGGGCAAATCTTTAATTTGATCACTCATGGATTTTTGCCATCTTGCTTTATATTGTGGCAGTTTTTGCTCCATTTTTGCATGAAATTCAGCAGGATCTAATTCTTTGCTTTTGCATTTATTTACAAATTCGGGTATAAAATAATGAATATCCATGCCATGCACTTCAAGCAGGTACCAAATATCATAATAATCTCTTGGTTGCATTCGCTGCATCACGCATCGCAGTTTTTCCACCAGCAATTCTTCCAAGGGATAGCATAAAAGCTGGTGTTCCTCTAAATCTGTATATTCGACAATGGCTTGTTTTACAATCGGGTCAAATTCTAACTTTTCGCTTCTGGATATATCAACTTTCACTTTTTTATTATTTCCGAATCCGCCAAGTGGTCCAACATAACTGATGTAGAAATTGATTCCACCGTCCTCGTGTTCATTGTTGTCAATTATCTCTAAAGGAATGTTTGCTTCGTCTTTTACGTACTCAAAAGTTTCATTGAACCATTCGAAAATTTGTTCGTTGCTGATGTCATTGTTTAACAATGTAAAATCTAAATCTTCCGAAAAACGATAGTCTACGAAATAGACCTTTTTGAGAACGGTTCCACCTTTGAAAACGATTAATTTTGAAAGTTGTTCGTGTTGAGATACACCGTTAAGAATCCATGAAAGAATGTAATCTTTTTCGATTTGTTGGTCACGCACCTGGACTTCACGTGCTTTTTTTTGTATTTCACCCGGTTTGATCATGTGTAAATGGCTGACTTAATTGTTTCTGTTTCTAAATTTTGTTGAATACTCCAGCGACTTATCATTTTGCCTGATTTTGGCAGTTCCGTATCTAGCTGTACGTAAGAGGCTGTTTTCATATTCAACAGCTCTGGGACAATTTCATTGTCAATTTCAAGCATTTCCAAGAGAAATCCCAGTCGTTTTACAACTGCTTGGGATTTGAATTTTTTGGTATAATCTAGGAGTTTTTTAAAGTTGATTTTATCTCTCGTTTCATGTATGGCCTTGGCAATTTCTACAATGCCTCCCGCATAGTCGGGTTTAAAGAGACAATCCACTAAGGTTTTTTCTAAATCGGAGCATTGTACTTTATTGAAGTCATCAATCCATATTTTCTTTTCGCCGAAGAAGTGATTTTCGTTGTGATAGATAAATTGAAATGTGATGTCTTTAATTTTAATTTCCGATGGTCTCATTTGTTTTGAAACAACAATTTGCTCTTTAAGCGAAGGCTGAGTAATGAGGTTGTGGATTTGCAATGCAGAGTAGTAACCAATGTAATACTTTGCACCCTTTACGAGATATTGCGCAATCAAGTGCCAATCGGGCATAAAAGTTTCCGCATTCTCTTCATAGGGTATTATATAATAAACGCCCTCTTTCAGTCGCATTAAAAGCCCTCTTTTGGTCATATCGCTAAGCAATTCCCTTACCGCACTTTCTTTTGATTCAGGCAAAGCTTGTAGTGCTGCCTTAGAATCAAAACACGGTATGTCCTTACTATTAAAATAGGAAAGAATTTCATTAGATTGTGTAGATATATATTTATGCCTCATAGTCAACATATCAGGTTTAACCTGACTACAATGATACAAAATATAATAATATCAACAATCATTTATTTAGCAAAATTTATATATCATAGTTACATTGTCAGGTTTAACCTGACAATATGAATACGAAACACAATTACAACAACCTGTTTATCTCTTATCTTTTGTTTCTCTATCAAAGCAATCGAATTAAACATCTGCCTTAAATATGAACGATCCCGATTTCCTAGCGTCTTTCAATTCGGATGGCGATAAATTTGTGGTAATGTGAGTTCACTGAATTGTTTTCGACAAACAGCTCGCAGCGACTGATTAGAATTTTGACCACTACATTGCAATCGTTTCCGAAATGTTTGATTTGCTGTTCGGCTCCTAAATCGTCGAAGGAATTGCTCGTTAAACGAAGTTATTGATTTGATTTTCGATGTATGGCCGCAAAGCTTCAAAAACGTATTGCAAATCCCAACAATATTGACCACCCAATACACGCAGTTGCAGGTATCCATACTTAAGTTTATTTTCTCCTTTTGTTGGAGATTTTTAAGCTCATAAAAAAAACTTTAAAAATGATTTTTAAATATCTTTTGAAAGTGTACGCTTCTCAAAATCATATGAAGATAACAGGAAAAAGAAGCGTACTTTTTCAAACAATATTACTTTTGAAATCCACAAAATACTGACTGTTTTCAGGAAGGTTTTTGCACATGATTTGAAAAAAGTACTGCAATCAAAAATCATTTATTTGTTTTCTTCAAGTAAAGAAATAGTATCGGCAAGATTATGGTCTGTAATATAGTTTAAAACAAAATGTTCCACCTCTTTTTTATTCTCAGGGGAAGTGGAAAATGAATTAAGATAATACTCTGTATTTTCATCAGCAATATGAATAATTTCAGTGTATCCTTTTGAAATTAGAGAGCCTTTTAATTTCAAAACTTTAAGCTCACTGCTATTGTCAATTTCTTTTTTAACTCTTAGCTTAATAGTTTTATCCATCGGTTTATTTTTTGATTTTCATTTTACGCACAATAATAATATATTACGCTAATAAAACTTGATTTACTTTCTATTCTACAAACAAAAAAGAGACTTGTGAGGTCTCTTTTTGGAATTAATTATATCTTTTATAAAAGGTTTATTTAGCCTTCAATAATTTTTCCAAATACTCAACCTTATCTTTTTCTGCCTGAACTAAACGTTCGTATAACTCAACTACTTTATCCAGGGGATTAAAATTTGGCTGAATATTAATTGCATTAATTGTTGAACTATCATGACTAGTGAAAGTATTATTGATAACATTTAATACAGTTTCATCGCTATAATTTTTTATAGCTTCAGGTGAAACCCCAAGAACTTCAGAAATTGCCTTTAATTTTTCTTCATCAACTGTTTCGCTTCCTTCAATGTTAGAAACTGACTGTTGACTTACACCAATAGCAATAGCCAATGCTTCTTGTTTCATACCTCTAAGCTCTCTGATTCGGCTTATATTCCTACCAATATGTTTTGGTTTTGTTGCTGTTTCCATTGTTCAAAGATATTTAAAATTCTCTAATTTTTTTCAGATCGGTAAAATACAAGTTTGAATTAGTATGATACAATTCCGTTTAGTTCGGTACGGTACAATCTATTGTTTACTTGCAGTGTGTTTTGAACAAAAATACAATTTTTCAGATAAGTATTAACTAAAATTTAAAATTATGAATGCAATTGAATTTTCACAGCAAAAAGAGTTGAAGGAAGTAATTACTGAGCACATTAAAACATCTGCGATTTATTGTTTTGGCAGGCATGCGACAGCTTATAGTTCGAGCAGGAAAATTTATCCTGATAAAGAACTGCAAAAAGAACATAGTCATTTATACCTCTTAGTTTTTGTAAAGGAGACCAAAGATAATGCTGTCAGTGATATAACTGATAAGATAAAAACAAAGACTCAGGGTACTTTGACCACTACTGTTCTTATACACCACGTGCAGAGTCTAAAAGACCTCTGCCAAGACCAGCAGTTTTTCTTTTGGCAGATCATGCAGAACGCAGAGCTATTATTTCAAGATATTAACAAGCCTCCTTATTTAAATATTAGCGAAACTCCCAAAAGAAATTTAAAATCAACATCGCATTACATAGCATGGAGGAGGAATAATATTGCTACAATCTGGGGCTGGGTATATAATGATGATGATGCTTCTAGTTCAGATGAAGTAAAAATGTCCGCTCTTCATCAAATAGTGGAGCAAATCTGTTTGTCTTTGATCCGTGTCTTTTTAGGCTACACTCCTAATCATTTTGCTTTAGAGTATTTATTTAATCTCTGTGAATACTTTACTACCATAACTGCAGATTTTTTTTCCCGACAAACACGGGAAGACAAATCAATATTTAAACTTCTTAAGCAACAGCCCAACACGTTACGTTTTAGTAAGACTAACGATGTCGATTATTTATATTGTGAGATAACGGAAGAGAGATGCGGTAAATTTAAAAAACAAGCCGATATAGTGATACAAAAAGAACTCGAGAGGTTAAGTCAAATTGAAATTATTGAAAATCAAATAACTGAAAATAAAAAATAATCATGGAAACAGATGGAGTTAAAGATATTGAAGCTATCAAGAGATTAACAGACATGTGTCTGAGAACCTTAAAACCTGTAGGGGACAAAAGCGGTTTATATGCTGCAGAAATTAGAGTGTTTGATTTTTTGGAACTTGCCTCAATTATTAGAAATCTTATAAAGTTATGTATTGTGGCTCTGGATCAAGATGGAGCTGAAGTTCCCATTACGATAAAAAATCAGTCAATTGACGTCGGGCTTATACTGGGAATTGCCTTGCAGTTATTTCCAATTGATGAATTTGAACTGCTAAATGAAATCAGCATATTATTCCCTGCTGATTCTAGAAAGGAAGATGAAAATATAATAAAAGACTAACAATCCATATAAGAATGACATTATCAATTAACCTGTTTCCATTTATAATTTTAATAAAACGCCGACTTTGGAGGCGTTTTCCAGTCCCGCACGGGCAAGTGGTTTTGAGATGCTGAATTCATTTCAAGCATCTCAAAACACAACTTGCTATTTTCCTGCGAAAATATTATTGGATATGGTTTTAATGGAAAGGGCTTGAGGCCCTTTTTTTATTGTAATGGTTATAAAGTAATTTATTTTAAAGATATATCTAAATAAATCGGATCCTTCTCATATGGCAGTGTTATTGTTTAAGCCAGCAGACTGCGGAGAGATATATGATGCAATAATTGAGTTGTATCTTAAAATATTTTCTTTCAAGAAAAGGCTCAAGTATGCAGGGATGCAAGTAAGCAAGCATGTGGAAATGCAGGGATGCAAGTATACAAATATGCAGGGATGCAAGTAAGCAAGCATGAGGAAATGCAGGCATTCAAGTATACAGTAATGTAAGCATGCAAGTATGCAGGGATGTAAGTATGCAGGTATTCAGATGTGCAAGCCTGCAGGTATTTGCCTATTTGCATAAGTGTTTTTAAAAGCATAAAATGTAAAAATGCTTTTATGGTTTTTCCGGAAACTTTGCGATTTTATTTCAGACAAACCTTGAAAAGATAATTGAACCTCACAATACCAATAAAAATATCTTTTCCAAAGAAAACAGAAAATCGGAAAAAAGAAAAAGAAAGCAATTTCAAAGGACGGGATGCAGACAGGACAAAAGGAAACGGAATAAGTCCCGAAGGGTGGTTTGTGAGGCACGAGCTAACCATTATGCCGTAGTCTTTTGGACAGACTGATCCAGCACGTCCTACCTTGGTTTTCTTTTTAATATTTCTTTGAGTAAAATATAAAGTCCAACCCGTACAAAGAGACTGAACAAAGCAAAGATGAGGAATTAAATAAACCAAGAAAAACCCGTTTAGGGATTTAGGTATTCACTAAATCCAGTGATAGGGTTTGTCTTTGCGGTTCAGATAGCAATACATCTCTTCCTTTTTGAGTTCGGGAAAGAATTTAAGAGCATTCTCAATGGCATAGTTGGGAAGAAAGAAAATCTCGTCACGGATAGAAGTAATTACTTTTTCACGACCATAAAAACGGACGATTTCGTCAATTTGATCCTGACCTCCACGCTCAACAATACGGGCAATTACCATTTTATATCCTCCATCCCAGTCAATACTGTCGAATCTAAAATCCCAGAAGAATTTAGGGTGAAGATTAGGTATATGTTTGGTTAATGGCTTCATTGTTTTTTTTATTGGTGTAGTATCAAATATAAGTATTTTTTGCTTAATTACCTGCGAAATCCTCTCTTTTTGTTGGGATTAATCGGTAAATCCTGGCTTTCTGATTTAAATTTATACAAAGGATTTTTTACTGCCAGTTCCAGCCGTTTTTGGATAATTTTCCAGTTTTGCTCTTTTTCTTTCAGCATATCTATACCTTCAAAGGTATTAATCTTGTCATATGTATTCAGACCTATGGAAGCCCAGTAGGGATCCTTATCGTATTTTCTCTGATAGGCTTGTAGGTAGAACTTTAATGGTTCTCGTTCAAGCATAAAGTACATGTCAACAAAATCCTTGTACCTGTCTCCGCTCTGATGAATCGCATGGAGTTTCATTGCTCCAATATCTTCATTGGAAATTATGCGGACTCCTTCAGCTGTTTCCACGGAATTCAGAAGAGGGTAATTGTGTGTAACAATATCGACTTTTATATCATCGATGTAGGTAAGAACAGTGTTCGGGAAGAACTGGCTTTCCTTTTCATTTACATCGTAAGTGTCATGCAGATATTTGAGCATCATCTGCGAATTAAAAGTTTTTGTTGTAAAAAGATCTAGATCCACTGATAAGCGATGTCCCAGTCGTAAGGCTAACGCCGTACCGCCGACCAATATATAGTCTTTCAATTTTTCATCTTTCATAAGCCTTTGGAGAAGTTCCCACATCTCCTTGCTAACTGTTTCTTTGTAGAGCATAATTTCACGTTTCTCATGAAATTAATCCCGAAAGCGAGGCACTCTTAGAAAGGGTCCTGTCGTGGCTTTGTTTGACGGAAGTTGTCCTTAAGGCGAAAATCAACATGCGGAAATAATAAGCCAAATGCTTCCACATCCACCAATATTTAGAGGTCATTACTAATGATAAAGTATATTGGTTTTTAAATTGTTTAAACGAAACCAGTAATAACGGTAATGGAAAGCAACGGCAAAACCACCCCGCATAAAGGAGGCAGGCATCCCAAGAAAGATCCCGCCGTTCACCGCTATTCTATAAGTCTTAGTGCTGAGGAAAATGCACGATTCCTTTCTCTCTACGAAGCTTCACGCATGGATGTAATGGCACATTTTATTACGGCATGTATTTTCCAAAAAGCAATTACGAACGTAACGGTTGACAAGGCAACCATGGATTACTATATGCGCCTGACTACCCTATTCGGACAGTTCAGGGCTGTAGGAACCAATTATAACCAAGTGGTAAAAATACTGTACCGCAATTTTTCCGAAAAGAAAGCCGCAGCCTATCTCTATAAATTGGAAAAACAGACAGCCGAAATGGCGGTATTGTGCCAAAAAATTATTCTACTAACCCAGGAGTTTGAAGCAAAATACCTGAAAAAATGATAGCGAAAATCGGAAGAGGGAGCAATCTGTATGGTGCATTGGTGTACAATCAACTCAAAGTGGAAAATGATAATGGGCAGGTTTTGTATACCAATAAGATAATTGAAACTCCTGATGGCAGTTATGCCACCAGTCAACTGTTGCGTTCTTTTGAACCGTACTTGCTTGCCAATCGAAAGACTGAAAAACCAATATTACATATCTCTCTCAATCCTGATCCGAACGATAAAGTAAGTGATGAACAATTTGAAAAGCTGGCTCAGGAGTATATGCAGAAAATGGGTTACACAGAACAGCCTTTTGTGGTATTCAAGCATACAGATATTGACCGTACCCATATTCATATTGTATCGGTTTGCGTGGATGAAGAGGGAAGAAAAATATCTGATAAATTTGAAAAAAGGCGTTCGATGGATGTCTGTCGCGAATTGGAAAAACAATTCTGCTTGATATCGGCTATCGAGAAAAAGCAAAATCCACAAAATCAAATATTCAAACCCGTTGATTATAAGGCTGGGGACATAAAGAGCCAGATGGCTTCGGTAATCCGTCATTTACCAAAGAACTATAAATTTGAAGGTTTCGGCGCCTACAATGCCCTGCTTTCCCTTTTCAATATTACCACTGAAGAAGTCAAGGGCGAATTTGATGGAATCCCAAAACAAGGACTGGTATATTTTGCATTAAATGAAAAGGGAGAAAAAGCAAGCAATCCTTTTAAAGCTTCGTTGTTCGGTAAACAGGCAGGATATGTTCACCTTCAGCAACACTATGGAAAGTCTAAAGAATTGTTGAAAAATGAGCCATCCAAAGCTTTGCTTAAGACAACCATTGAGATGTGCTTGCAGATGGAATCGGATGAGAAAGAATTCAAAAAACGGTTGTTGGAACGAGGTATTAATACCGTTGTAAGACGAAATACGCAAGGCAGAGTTTATGGAATAACCTTTGTTGATCATAGTTCGAAATCCGTGTGGAACGGTTCGCAATTAGGCAAAAACCTTTCGGCTAACGTATTCAATGACTGGTGGAATAATGGTAATAAAATAGAGCAACTAGTACAGGGAAATGGTGCTTCAAAGAGCAATGCAACTATAAATGAAGATATCAAACAATCACACAAGCTGTTTGACTTTTTGGTTAAGGAAAATATGTCCTATAGCCACGAAGAAAACAACCTTATTGAAGTCTTTGGAGGGTTATTATCCAATGGAAAAGCAGAAGACTATGATGAAGAATTATTTGTCAACCAAACGAAAAAGAAAGCCAGACGCAAAAAAAGATAGTGCATACTATCAATTTTAATCTCCAGCCTTTTTGTTGATTCACGACAAAGGAGTGATTCATCAAATTGGCTGTACCAACTCTTTTTAAAAACAAAGACTGTCCCGACAATAAGAAGGGACTGTCTTTGTTTTTTTTATAACTGTTTCTAATATTGCTTTGAGACTAATGCAGCCAAAGAGTTCTTCGGTGAGACAGTAATTACTCCCAAGCTGTCAGATGGTTTAAATTCATAAGACTTAAAAACAAACATCGTTTTAACAAAAGGCAAAGGAGGTGAAAAATGAAACAGGAATTTATCAAACAGACTGATGTAGAAGAATATATCTTAAAAAATTATGAAGATATAGAACGGGAAAAAGAACAAAAATTCGTAAATTTAATGATTGAAATTATTGTATCATTAACATTGAAAGAATTATATGAAGAGGGCGATTAGATATTTAAGATTTAGTCAATTAGGGCAAAGTAATGGCTCGATTGAAAGACAGGAATTGTATACCGATCAATACCTGCAATATAATAATATACAGTTGGTGGATTCCTTCATTGACAGGGGTAAAAGTGCCAAGACTTTTGACCGTCCAGATTTTATAAAATTACAGGCATTCATTGCCAAACATTATAAATCAGTGGATTATCTACTTGTAGACCAGCTTGACCGTTTCAGCAGGGATGCGGGTGAAGCTATGAGTTTGGTCAAACAATTTCAAAAAAAATACAGTATTCAGATTATCAGCGTGACCGAAGGGATCGTTTTTGATTATGATACACCGGGAAGCTTTTTCCGAGCAGGCTTACAATTGTTGCTAGCTGAAGAAGACAATATCAACAGGAGTATAAAAGTGCGTGGCGGACTCTATACAGCCCGTGCAAAAGAAGGTCGTTTCCTTACTAGAGAAAAACCTTTCGGCTACAGTAAGGTGGGAGAAGGAAAACAGCGCCACCTTGAAGTAAATGAGATAGAAGCTAAAATTGTCAAAACAATTTATGATATGTATCTGCGTGATGTGCCGTTATATAAAATCAAAGAAATAGCTTATCAATCAGGTTTTGACAGGAAAGGTAACATGGCTATTGATCGTGTGCTTGCAAATCCTGTTTATGCAGGGCTTGTCAGAGTTGAACCGTTCAAAGATCTGCCGGGAGGTCTTTTCCCAGCCATTCATGAGCCAATAGTTGATAAGACAACATGGACAATGGTACAGTCCAAAATGAAGAAAGTTGATAAAGTAAAGGTAGTTATCGATGATGAAATACCGCTACGGGGCGTTGTAAAATGCCATTGTGGAACTCCACTTACTGGTGCGCCTTCTCGTGGTAAATCTGGAAAATACTTCTACTATTATAAATGTAAGCATTCAAAACATAACAATATAAGTGCAATCAAAGCACATGAGCAATTCTTAAACGTCTGCGATCTCATGAGCGTTCCCGAAAGACAGATTAAAGAGATAAGAGATGGCAGTTACTCCTCAATTGAACAGGAAGTAAAGGCAAACAAGAAAAAAGTAGCAGACAAAAAACATGAGCTGGAGGAAGTACAGCAGCTATTAAATGCAGTAGAAGAAAAATGGTTTAGAGACGAGATAAACAAGGATACCTACGAAAGATGGTATTCAACCTACAGTGACCATATATTGACCATTACAGCAGCAATAGAAAGACTTAGCCCAAATCAAGGGAAGGCCTTCGAGATTTTAGACCGTAATCTGGATTTATTGGGTGATATCAAACATGTCTACACGAGGTCAGATACTTTGCAAAAGCGTGAGTTTGTAAAGATGGTGTTCAATGGTAACTTATACTACCAAGAGGGTATATATCGAACACCTACAATTTTAGATATATTTTCTCATAATGCTAGTAAAATGGAGGAAAAGGGATGTCTTATATATCAAAAAAAGAGGGATAATCTAAAGATTATCCCTCATAGTGGGCGATGAGGGGTTCGAACCCCCGACCACTTCCGATAAAATCGGAATGCTATGAACCAGTTGAGCTAATCCTGTTTTGAAATTAATTCCTGAATTTTAATTCTACTTTTCCAAGATTTAATTTGTAATTCTCTTTGTTGAGCTTGTTCTTTTATTTCATACTTTTCGTTATAAACAACTTTCCAATCATTTACGTTACCGGTGAAACCTTTGCTTTTTTGATTGTGGCGAATAAGCCGCTCTTCTAAATTAGAAGTAAAACCAATATAATATCTATTTTTAATTTCACTAAAAAGGATATAAACTATATATTTCATAAAGTATAAGCCATAAAAAAACTCCTCAATTTCTTAAGGAGTTTTTGTGGGCGATGAGGGGTTCGAACCCCCGACCACTTCCGATAAAATCGGAATGCTATGAACCAGTTGAGCTAATGCTGTTTTGAAATTAATTCCTGAATTTTAATTCTACTTTTCCAAGATTTAATTTGTAATTCTCTTTGTTGAGCTTGTTCTTTTATTTCATACTTTTCGATATATACAACTTTCCAATCATTTACGTTACCGGTGAAACCTTTGCTTTTTTGATTGTGGCGAATAAGCCGCTCTTCTAAATTAGAAGTAAAACCAATATAATATCTATTTTTAATTTCACTAAAAAGGATATAAACTATATATTTCATAAAGTATAAGACATAAAAAAACTCCTCAATTTCTTAAGGAGTTTTTGTGGGCGATGAGGGGTTCGAACCCCCGACCCCCTCGGTGTAAACGAGGTGCTCTGAACCAGCTGAGCTAATCGCCCTAGTGCAATTTAGTTACTTTCGTTTGCGTTATTGCGTGTGCAAATATACGGCACTTTTCTAGATTTGCAAGTAAAAAATAAAAAAATTACAAAATTTCTGCAACAACAAAAGTACTTCCGCCAATGTATATAAGGTCAGATTTTGCAGCGTTCTGTTTGGCTTTTTGATAAGCGTCTGTTACAGAATTGTATACTTCTCCTTTTAGGCCGAATGCAGTTGCTTTTTTCTGTAAAATAGAAGTCTCCAGACCACGAGGAATATTTGGTTTGCAGAAATAATAAAATGCATTTTTAGGGAATAAAGGTAATGCTTCATCTAAATCTTTGTCATTTACCACGCCTAATACGATATGTAAAGCATCAAATTCTTCTTTTTGTATTTGTTTTAAAACAATCTCCAATCCATTTTTGTTGTGGGCAGTATCACAAATAACTTTAGGAAACTCACCTAATTGTTGCCATCTGCCTTGTAAACCGGTATTTTTTACCACCTTTAATAATCCGGATTTTATATTTTCTGCGGTAATTTTAAATTCCTTTCGGTTGTTTAAAACAGCAATAGTTTCTAAAACTGTTCTTTTATTGTACACCTGATAATCGCCAATTAAATCAGAAGGATAGTTTTCTGTAATTAGATCTGAAGCAAAGTAAATTTCCGATTGGCATTCTTTGGCTTTAGCCAAAAAAACAGGTTTTGTTGCAGAATTATATTCTCCTATAACTACAGGAATATACGGTTTTGTAATTCCCGCTTTTTCAAAAGCGATGGCTTCAAGTGTGTTGCCAAGAAATTGGGTATGATCCAATCCAATATTCGTAATCACGGATACAAGAGGTGTAATGATATTTGTGGCGTCCAATCTTCCGCCCATACCAACTTCTATAATGGCGATATCTACTTTTTCTTTAGCAAAATAATCGAAAGCCAATCCAACGGTCATTTCGAAGAAACTCATGTCATTTGTTTCAAAAAATGATTTGTGTTTATTGACAAAATCAGTAACAAAGTCTGTAGAAATTTCCATTCCGTTAACTTTTATACGTTCCCGGAAATCCTTTAAATGTGGGGACGTATACAATCCAACTTTATAGCCCGCTTCCTGAAGTATGGAAGCCAGCATGTGTGATGTAGAGCCTTTTCCGTTGGTCCCCGCCACATGAATGCATTTTATTTTTTCTTGAGGATTGTCAAGATGATCTGTAAGTAAATGAGTGTTGGTTAAATCTTTTTTATAGGCCGAAGCGCCCTGAAGTTGGTACATCGGGAGTTGATTAAACATCCAATTTATAGTTTCCTGATAATTCATTTTTGAATAAAATAGCGGTTGGTTAAAATATTTTTCGTTTTTTTTAGTTTAATAGTACATCGAAAAGTATCTTTATTGCAAAATTGAAATAATTTTTAGAATTAATGAGTAAAAATCAATAATAATATATGTTTAGTTTTATACAATTACAAGCCGACACTATTGCCAATGCTGCTTCAAACGTAGTTATCGAAAAAATTGCCCCAAATACCGAAATCTCTGTTTTGGAATTTATTTTAAAAGGAGGGTTCTTCTTAATCCCAATTTCAATTCTTTTATTCTACACTTTTTATTTAATCATAGAACGTACTTTATATATTAATAAAGCATCTAAAATTGATCATCGATTGATGTCAGATGTCAGAGATAATTTAAATTCCGGTAATTTGGAATTAGCGAGATCCATTGCAGAGAGAAGCAACACTTCCTCCGGCAATATTATTAAAGAAGGAATTCTTGTTATTGGCAGACCTATCACGGAGATTGAATCTAATATGGATCGCGCTGCCGATATCGAAATTGGTGAAATGGAGAAGCATTTGGGACAATTAGGTCTTATTGCAGGTATAGCGCCTACATTAGGATTTATTGGAACAATTTCTGGAGTAATAAAAATATTTTATAGTATTTCGGTTACTGAAAATATCAGTATAGGTAATATTTCCGGAGGTTTGTATGAGAAAATGATCAGTAGTGGTTCAGGTTTATTAGTTGGTATTATTGCCTACAGCGCATACCACTTACTAAACGGAAAGATTGATAATTTTGCTTTAAAAATTCAAAAACAGATACTGGAATTCGTAAATATTATTCAAAGATCGTAACATGTCTATAAAACGAAAAAGAAGATTTCATGCCGAAGTGGCTACTTCGTCATTGAGCGATATTATGTTTTTCCTGTTGTTGTTTTTTCTGATTATATCCACTTTGGCTAATCCAAACGTTATAAAAATGACATTGCCAAAAGCGAAGGCTAATGAGAAAACAAACAAGCAGTACATTAGCTTGTCTGTTACAGAAAACAAGAAGTTCTATATTGATAAGCAAGCTGTTACTTTTGAAGATTTAGAAGCAACGCTAATGTCTAAAATGAATACAGAGAAAGACCAGACGGTTATCGTGAGAATCCCATTTAATTTACAAGTACAAGACCTGGTTGACGTACTGCAAATTGGAGTAAAAAATAATTTAAAATTTGTGATTGCTACCAGTCCTAAGTAAGCCTCGTGGTTTTCAAGACAATTGAATTATTTGGGCGTGACCACAATATAAAAAGGGGCTAATCAGCATAAAGTTGATTAGCCCCTTTTTCTATTGCTGTCGGGCTAACCGCAGTACTTCGGTACTTGCTCTTATCCCTCACGCAAATTCTGGATTACATAATGTATTGGGGTAAAAAGCTGAGAAATTGTCTTGTAAAAAAATAAAGTTGTAGCATAGCCCGATGGGAGTAACATCCTTTTTATAAGGTGATTTTTCTTCACCTTATAAAAAGATATAACGTACAGCGGGACAACTGTTGTTGAAAAAACGAAAAAGTGATGCTCCTTATCTTTTTAATTCAAATTGAAATTGTAAACTATTTTTCCAACTTGTTTTTCCGGGGCATCACTACTGGCATCCCATTTAGTATTCATAGCAGCGATTTTTGCTTGTTCTAATAAACAACTTGCCGTATTAGTTGTCCCTTTTATTCCGGCAACCGCATTTATTGTTCGTCCATTTCTATCAACGGAAACTTCAACTACCACTTTTCCTTGCTCATTACACGTATATTTTGGTGCAGGTTTTGAAACCGCTTTTCTATTTCCTAAAGAATAACCAGTACCGCCGCCAGAGCCACTTCCGGCTCCTCCGCCACTTCCTGACCCATATCCGCTTCCAGTTCCTATTCCGCTCCCAGTACCATTTCCTCCGCCTGTTCCGCCACCGGAACCTCCAGTTCCATAATAGCCATTAGAACTCAAACTTCCATTTGATTTTCCTTTATTCCCGGCTGCTTTGTCATAACCATCGCCGCCTTTGTTGGATCCTTTTAGGATACTGGATAAGGCGTCGTTTGTATTGTTGGAAACTTTAGGTTTCACAACAACCGGTTTTGTTATTTCTTTTACCGGTACGATGGTTTTTTTAGTCTTTTCCTTTTGAGGGATTACGACACTTTCTTCGGTTGTATTTTCCTGTGAGAGGATTGCCTCGTCAGGAGTTGCTTTTACAGGTGTTTGTTTGGTCTGGTTTTTTACTTGTAACACTTCGCTCTTGTAATTCGTTCCAGAACCAAAATCACTGTCTCCAAAATTTACTGTAACTCCTCCGCCACCTCCGCCACCGGCTAATTCAGCCATGTTTGCTGGAGGCCAAAATCGGATGAAAAACAAAATTAGCAGCAAAGTCGCATATAAAAGTAAAGATATTGCTAATGATTTCTTTTGATCTGAAGAAATGGTGGAACTCATCGGTATTTTAATATTTAAAAAGTATATGAATAAAAACGTTGAAATGTACTAAAAATTGCCAACAGAGAAAAGGTAATTTGTTGTTAAAATTGATATTGCTATCTCAAGTTAAAAAAAAACTCGGATTAGACAGATATTGAGAATCTGTTTAATCCGAGTAGTAATGATATCGAAATTATTGTGTTTTTGTCTTTTAAGTTAATTGCTTCAATGCAATTTCAAAAGCAGTAGCACTAATATTTGTTTTCGAGGGGTTCAATTTATATGCTTTTTCAATTGCATTTCGTATCGTAGCCGAAGTATCTTGAAAGATGGCCTCATCCGTCATTTGTACTTTCTTTTCCATGAAATAAGCAAAAACTCTGGCCATTCCACAGTTAGAAATGAAATCAGGAATAAGACTCACTTTATGATCTACGTCTTCCATAATTGGACCGAAAAATATTTCTTTGTCGGCAAATGGAACATTGGCACCACAAGAAATTACTTCAAGACCGTTAGCAATCAAACTGTCAATTTGAGATTGAGCTACTAATCTGGATGCTGCACAAGGAGTGAATATTTCAGCACCTATGGTCCATATTTTTTGATTGATTTCTTCAAAAGGAATCATGTTCTCAGCAACCAGTTGGTTTCCGTCTTTGGCAAGGAATAAAGCTTTTATTTCTTCGAAAGTAAAACCGTCTTCGTTGATTAATCCGCCATCTCTGTCAATTATACCAATTACTTTTGCGCCCATATCCGCTAAATAAAAAGCAGCAGCTGAACCTACATTTCCAAAACCTTGAACAATGGCTTTCTTACCTTTTACATCACCGCCATAAATAGCGTAATAATTACGAACTGCTTCAGCAACACCATAACCGGTGATCATATCGGCAATCGTATATTTTCTGGAAACATCTGGTGAGAATTTCGGGTTTTCAATTACTTTAACCACACCTTGGCGCAACTGACCAATTCTATTGATTTTATCTGCTTCGGTTGGTTTGAAATGACCATTAAAAACACCTTCTTGAGGATGCCAAACACCACATTCTTCTGTCATTGGGATCACTTCGTGAATTTCATCTACATTTAAATCACCACCGGTTCCGTAGTAACTCTTCAATAATGGAGATACCGCTTTGTACCAACGTTGTAAAACGCCTTTTTTTCTTGGATCATTTGGATCAAAATTAATTCCAGATTTAGCTCCACCAATGGCAGGCCCTGAAACCGAAAATTTTACTTCCATTGTTTTTGCCAATGACAAAACCTCATTCATATCCAATCCTTTTCTCATACGAGTTCCACCACCGGCAGCACCACCGCGAAGGGAGTTGATGACTGTCCATCCTTCAGCTTCAGTTTCAGGATCTTTCCAGTTAAAAATGATTTCGGGTTCCTTATTTTCGAATTTCTTTAATAAATCTTTCATTTATTGCGATATGTTTAATTTAGGCAAATATAAAAAATAGAATAATGCGAATTATGTATTTAGAATATTATTTTTGATTATAGATATTCCCAGTACTATGGTCCATTTGTGCTCCAGTTACGCTGCTTAAAACATTGATTTCTCCGCGCAATTTCAATACACCGAGCAAAGCAAAGATTAAAGCTTCTTTGAATTCCAATATTTTTTTTTCAGGAATTATAATTTTCATTTCCGGTAAATAGGTTTGAATACGCTCTATAAGAAAATCATTGTAAGCACCACCACCGGTTATAAAGAGATTTCCTTTTTTAGTAGGTAAAGCGGCTGCGATTTGTAAAGCAGCATGTTCAACAAAAGTTCTTAATTTGTCCGTTGTGATAATTTTATAACTTTCAATTATTGGTATAACGACATCTTTTACAAATTCAAAGCCCAATGATTTAGGATGGTTTTTTTGATAAAAATCCAAAGTATTTAATTCGTTTAATAAATTTTCATTAATTTGTCCTGTACAGGATTTTTGACCTTTATCATCATAATCCAATCCAAGTTGGTTGGCATAAAAATTTAAAACGGTATTTACAGGCGAAATATCGAAAGCAATTCGCTTACCATTTTCTTCGAATGAAACATTTGAAAAACCACCTAAATTCATGCAATAATCATATTCAGAAAATAACATTCTGTCCCCTATTGGGACCAGAGGGGCACCCTGCCCTCCCAGTTGAACATCCTGAACCCTAAAATCACAAACTACGGTTTGGTGAATCAAGGATGAGATTTCGGGTAAATTACCAATTTGAAGGGTAAAACCTTTTTGGGGCTGGTGTAAAACGGTATGACCATGGGAGCAAACTGCATCGATATTTTCGATGTTGTACTTTTTAATGAAATTAGAAATGGTCATGGCAAGGAGTTCGGTGTACTTTTGGTTTAAATCATCCAATTCGGTTATTGAAAAGTTCACAGCAGTTTTTAGACTATTTATCCAGTCTGAACTATAGCTAATGGTTTCACTTTCAATTATTTCAAAAGACCATTTTTTGTCCTCTACTCTAAATTGAATGTGAGCTAAATCGACCCCGTCAAGCGATGTTCCTGACATTACTCCGATAACGTTATAGCGTTCTTCTTCCATAGCCCAAATTTACGAATCAAAATTGATAAATTCACAATAAAAAAGTATCTTTGGCTACTTTCTGTAAATAATTCACAACACTTTATTTTTATATAATTATGGATTTTAATCTAACCGAAGAGCAGTTAATGATTCAACAAGCCGCTAGAGATTTTGCTCAAAACGAATTGTTGTCAGGAGTAATTGAAAGAGATGAACACTCTAAATTTCCAACAGAGCAAGTTAAAAAAATGGCAGAACTTGGCTTTTTAGGAATGATGGTCGATCCTAAATATGGTGGTTCAGGACTGGATAGTGTTTCTTATGTTTTAGCAATTACTGAGATTGCAAAAATTGATGCCTCAGCTGCCGTAATTATGTCAGTAAATAATTCATTGGTTTGCGCCGGAATAGAGAAGTATTGTAATGAAGAACAAAAAATAAAGTATTTAGTTCCTCTTGCAAAAGGAGACGTTATTGGTGCTTTTTGTTTGTCTGAACCAGAAGCGGGATCTGATGCTACGTCGCAAAAAACAACGGCAATTGACAAAGGAGACCATTACTTGTTGAATGGCACAAAAAACTGGATTACTAATGGTTCAACTGCATCTACTTATATCGTAATTGCACAAACGGATGTTGAGAAAGGACATAAAGGAATTAATGCCTTTATCGTTGAGAAAGGTTGGGCTGGTTTTGATATTGGTCCAAAAGAAAAGAAAATGGGGATTCGTGGATCGGATACGCATTCATTAATGTTTAGCGATGTTAAAGTGCCTAAAGAAAACCGAATAGGAGCAGATGGATTTGGATTTAATTTTGCAATGAGTGTGTTAAACGGAGGAAGAATAGGGATTGCTTCTCAAGCATTAGGTATAGCTACCGGTGCTTACGAATTGGCATTGAAATATTCTCAGGAGCGTAAAGCTTTTGGAAAAGAAATTTTCAAACACCAAGCAATCGCTTTTAAATTAGCCGATATGTTTGTCAAAATTACGGCAGCCAAATTATTAATTATGAAAGCGGCTTGCGAAAAAGACGAAGGCAAAGACATTGCACATTCGGGTGCGATGGCAAAATTATACGCTTCCGAAATTGCTTTGGAAGTAGCAAATGAAGCCGTTCAAATTCACGGTGGAAACGGATATGTGGCGGAATACCACGTAGAACGAATGATGCGCGATTCGAAAATTACACAAATTTATGAAGGAACTTCCGAGATTCAAAGAATTGTAATATCAAGAGGATTGATTTCTTAAACACATTCAAAAATTATTTTAAAACCTTTCTTTGTTAACATTGAAAGGTTTTTTTATTTGTAATTATTATTATATTTACTCAAATAATTTTTATGTCAGAAGAATTAAAATCTTGGTGCCTTTGAGATCACAAGTTGTTTTGGACATTAAGTATGTCTCAAGTTAAACAATTGTGTATAATTACGGGTTTTAAAAAAGCTAAAAAAGGCGATATAATTTACTTTTCTTCCTCTGATGTACCTCGTATATTTTTACTTAAAAAAGGAAATATCAAAATTGTGGAGATTGATGAAGACGGAAACGAAACCATAAAAGATATTATTCAGAAAGGCGATTTGTTTGGTTAATTAACATTAGAAAATGATAGAAATTCAAACGAATATGCCAAAGCCCTCACTGACGAAGTAGGTATTTGTAGTTTCTTGATGTCGGACTTTGAAAACCTGATGCTGCAAAACCCCAATTTAGCGTTGACTTACATCAAGTTTGTTGGACTTAAAATGAAACGCATCAAAAATAATTATTCCAATTTAATGTCTAAAGATGCCAAAACCCGTTTGTTTACATTTATAAGAGAGTGGGCTGAAAGAGAAGGAAAGAAAGACGGAAATAAAGTCACTATCGAAAACTACTTAACCCAAGCCGATATTGCTCAAATTATTGGCACTTCACGCCAAACTGCTACACAATTATTTAACGAAATGGAAGAAAAACAATTGATATTTTATTCTAGAAAAGAAATATTGATAGATGACATTACCAAATTGTAATTTTAACTATTTTAATGCCATTGTAAACTAGCTGACATTTCTCTTTTTTCTATTGATTTATATTTGTCTTATAAAATCAATCGATATGAAAACTAAACTCTTATTTCTCCCGGTTTTTTTATTTCTTTTCTCTTGTGAAGTCGAAGGCGATTTAACTCGTGACTTAATTCCAGTAATTGTTGATCAACCAAGTACAATTACAAAATTACTAGGTACATTTGCTCCCACTTCAGGGATTAGCGTACAAGGTAAAGCAACTATCTTTTTAGAAAATAATCAGTATAAATTGAAATTAGTAGATTTTAGCATTTCTAGTGGACCAGATTTAAAAGTGTATTTATCAAAATGCAATACACCAACAGATTTTTTTAATTTAGGAAATTTGAATCCTACAACGGTTTATTCTATCCCGCAAAACATTGAAATAAAAGATTACAGGTTTGTGCTTATTCATTGTCAGCAATACAATCACTTGTTCGCTGTTGCCGAATTAATTAAAAATTGATAGAGATGAAAAAGACATTTTTAATACTTGCAGTAGTTTTTTTAACAACTTTTTCTTTTGCTCAAGGTTGTAGCGACGCCGGAATATGTTCTATTGGAAATAGTTTCCGATCATCAGAAAAAGAATTTAGAAACAATATACAAATGGCAGCTTTTTTTGGAGCTGGTGAAGCGGATGTGACTTATTTTTCTCCTATTATTTCCTATGGTAGAAAAATCAATGAACATTTTTCTTGGAGTAGTAAGGTTACAGTTTCAGCAGCCAATGGGAGTTTTGGAACACGATCCGCTTTTGGAGATGCTTTCCTGGTTGGAAATTATACTTTTAATGCGAAAAATAATACCCAATGGAGCGTCTTGTTGGGCAGTAAAATACCATTTACAAGCGCTAACTTAAAAATAAATGGGTTTTCACTTCCGTTAGATTATCAATCGAGTTTAGGAACTTTTGATTTTTTTTTAGGCACAAATTTGAATTACAAAAAATGGGATTTTAATGCCACCATTCAAATTCCTGTTTTCAACAATAATAAAAACTCCTATTTTGCTGAATATTCAGGAACCGAAAATTTCCCGACTACAAATTTATTCGAACGACAAGCGGATGCTTTATTTAGAACAACTTACACCATTAAAACTGCTAATGATAAAATCACTTTTAAACCCAATGTTTTGTTCATTTATCATCTTGGCGAAGATAGCTTCGAAAACATTTTTGGAAAAAGAGAAACCATAAAAGGGTCGGATGGTTTGACGTTAAATGGAAATTTAATCACAAATTATAAAATCAATAAACAAAACAGTATCGAATTATCAATAGCCGCACCATTTGTAGTTAGAGATGTTCGTCCTGATGGTTTAACAAGAAGTTTTGTTCTAGGTATTCAGTATCAACATTCATTTTAATTCTAATCAAAAATAAACTAGAAGACAATTGGTAATTTTCATTCTAAATACCTTTGCTCAGTAAACAATAAAAAACAACAATTATGAAAAATGCATTATTAACTTTCTCATTTCTATTCTTTTCAGCAGTGGTATTGGCACAGACAGAATTTCCTAAAACAGCAATGGAAATCTCACCATTATTGATTGGTGAAAAAATCCCAAATCTAAGTCTCAAATCCGCTGATAATGTTGATGTCAATTTGTCAGATTTTTTTGCTAATAAAAAAACGATTCTTGTTTTCTATCGCGGTGGTTGGTGTCCGTATTGCAATCTTCATTTAGTTGCTCTTGGAGAATCTGAAAAAGAATTGTTGGAGTTGGGATATCAAATTATTGCGGTAAGTCCAGATTCGCCAATGAAATTAAAAATGACGGATGAAAAAAATAAATTAAATTACTCACTGCTTTCTGATAGTAATGGTGCGTTGTCGCGAGCGGTTGGAATTGCCTTTCAAGCTCCAACTACTTACAAATCAATTGTCAATGAAGGATCTGACGGAGGTAATACTGCTTCATTTTTGCCTGTTCCATCGGTTTTTATTGTAGATGTAACTGGTGTTATCCAATTCGAACACATCACACCTGATTATAAACATAGAATATCGAATGATTTATTAATTGCGGCGGCAAAATCTTTAAAATAAAATGAAAAAAATCGTAACAATCCTGGCCTTATTTTTTGTAGTATCAGGTTTTGCGCAAAATGAAGCAAAAAGAGTATCACAGTACAATCTAGAAAACAAAATTGCAATTCAAGGATTTGACCCTGTAGCTTATTTTAAGCAAAGTAAAGCCATCAAAGGGAAAAAGGAAATTGCAACTACATACCAAGGAGTACTTTATTATTTTTCATCTCAAAGTAATAAAGACGCTTTTACTAAAAATCCCGCAAGTTATGAGCCGCAGTTTGGTGGCTGGTGTGCTTACGCATTGGGAAGTTCAGGAGACAAAGTTGATATCAATCCGGAAACTTTTAAAATTCTTGTTGGAAAATTGTATTTGTTTTATAATGCGTACTTTAACAACACCTTAAAAAGTTGGAATAAAGACGAAGTAAATCTGAAGAAAAAAGCAGAAACTAATTGGAAAAAAATAATAAACTAATTAAAATATGAAAAACCGTATTTTTATTTGGATTGTTAAACTGATAGCAGTTATAATCCTGGTGCAAACATTGTATTTTAAATTCACTGGCGCTGAAGAAAGTGTTTATATTTTTCAGACATTAGGTGTAGAACCTTATGGTAGAATTGGCTCTGGAATTGTCGAATTGATTGCTTCAATTTTGATTTTAATTCCAAGAACTACGCTTTTAGGTGCGTTTTTAGCAGTAGGAACTATGATGGGAGCAATTTTTTCCCATATATTTGTGTTAGGGATTGAGGTAAAAGATGATGGCGGGACGTTGTTTGCATTGGCTATAATTACTTTAATCTGTTGTTTGATTTTGGTATATAATCAAAAAAATAAAATTTCAGATTTACTACGTTTAAAACTATAAACATCTAAATTTTGATATAAAACGCAGATAAAATACAAACAAATAACAACTTATTTATGCTTATTCCTGCTATTAAAAAAGCGCTTAATGAATTGTCTGATTTAGTATCGAAACTTTCAGACAATGAGTATTGTTTTCCTTGTTATGACTTAAGTAACGCTTCCATTGGAGAGCATACACGCCATATTATTGAAATGTTTCAATGTTTAGAAAACCAGTATGAAAAGGGGATTGTTAATTATGATAATCGAAAGAGAGATAATTTAATTCAAACCAATACAACTTTCGCTAATGAATGTATTGCTGTCATTTTAAATCAAATAGAAAAACCTAATAAAAATCTACAACTACAACAAATTGTTGACAAGGAAGAGCTTTTTATTGAAAGTAATTACCACCGAGAATTACTCTATAATTTTGAGCATTGTATTCACCATCAGGCTTTAATAAAAGTAGCGATTTTGCAATATGCAACAATTGCAATAGATGAAAATTTTGGTGTTGCGCGTTCCACTATCGAATACAGAAATCAATGTGTACAGTAAGTTTTGTTTCCTCGAACGGAAAAACCATCATTACCTCCAATCGAGATGAAAAAGTAATTAGACCTAATGCGGTTCCACCAAAAAATTATACTATTAATGGAAAAAACATCATTTTCCCAAAAGACCCAAAAGCAGGAGGGACTTGGTTTGTTGTTGATACTGATGGGACGGTTTTAGTCTTGTTAAACGGTGCTGATGAAAAACATAAAGTTGAACTTCCTTATAGAAAAAGTCGGGGTTTGATTGTTGTGGATATTATTAGCAGCTTGTCGCCAAAGAATTTCTGGGAAGAAATTGACTTGGAAAACATAGAACCTTTTACATTGGTTTTATTTCAAAATAATGCCCTTTTTCAGTTACGATGGAATGGAATTCAGAAAGAAACGACCCCATTAGATATTCATAAAAATCATGTTTGGTCATCTTCGACCTTGTATTCAAGAGCAATTAGGGAGAAACGCTCCGATTGGTTTTATACTTTTTTAGAAAAAAATCCACAAAATTCAGAAACGGAAATGCTTCGCTTTCATCGATATACAGAACAGGAGAATCAAGAAAACGGATTGGTGATTAATCGAAATGACGAAATGAAAACCTTGAGCATTACGCAATCTGTAATCGAACAAAATAAAGTTGATATATTGCATTATGATTTGATTCATCAAAAAGATTCTATGACCTCATTTATCACTATTTAAAATTTCTTCAATTGAAATTACTTTTTCATAAAATTACGCATTGGGAATATTGGCCTTTCCAGATTGTTTATATTCCAATTTATTTCCTTTGGGCATTTTATTCGCTTAAAGCAAAATCGATTTTTTTCTTTAACGCTGCTAATCCAACCATAAAAAACGGAGGGTTTATGATGGAATCCAAAAAAGCAATTTATGATTTAATACCACAGCGGTATTATCCAAAAACCGAACTTATAAAAGAAGGAACGTCGCTAGAGGAAATTAAAAAAATTATTGAAAAGACAGAAATAAAATACCCATTGATAGCAAAACCGGACATTGGTTTGCGTGGTTCGGGAGTTAAGAAAATAAACACTTTTGCTGATTTAAAAATATATGCTGAAAAAGCAAATTTTGATTTTGTAGTTCAGGATTTGATTCCATTCGACAATGAAGTTGGGATTTTCTACGTGCGTTATCCGGATGAAAAAACAGGTAGAATTACCGGGATCGTTTCCAAAGAGTTCCTGATTATTACAGGTGACGGACTTTCAACGATTGAAGAACTAATCAAAGAAAATCCTAGATACGAATTGCAGTTGAAGGTGTTGAAACAAGAATATGGAAACAAACTATTAGATATTCTTCCAAAAGGGGAGAAGCTAAACTTGGTTCCTTATGGAAATCATGCGCGTGGAGCAAAATTTATTGACGGCAGTCACTGGATAACCCCAAAATTAACCGAGGCCATGAATGAAGTGTGTTTGCAAGTACCAGGTTTTTATTTTGGAAGATTGGATGTTATGTACAATACTTTGGAAGAATTAGAAGATGGGAAAAACTTCTCCATTGTTGAGTTGAATGGAGCAGCAAGTGAACCTACCCATATTTATGATCCTAAACATTCGTTGGTGTTCGCTTGGAAAGAACTCGCTCGACATATTACTTTTATGTATGAAATAAGTGTGCGTAATCATAAAACAGGAAGCCCGTATTTGTCATATAAAGAGGGAATGAAAGAATACCGTTTGCATGTAGAGCAAAGCAATAAAATTGTAAATTTCTAAGAAAATGAGAGCTCTTAAAAATATCTTTGTAGGTCTTCTGGTGAGTTTTATAGGCTCAATTCCGCTGGGGTATTTAAATATTATTGGTTTTGAAATTTATTCGAAATTTGGAATAAACAGCTTGGTTTTCTATTTGTTTGGTGTTATTTCTGTTGAGGTTTTCGTGATTTATTTTACTTTAGTTTTTGCTAAAAAATTGATTAATAATAAAAAACTGATGAAGGCAATTGATTATTTTGCTATTCTCTTTCTTTTTGTTTTGGCTTATTCTTTTTATGCACATTCTAATCAAACAGCTGCGAAGCAGAATGATTTAGATAAATATGTTTTGTATTCTCCTTACCTGATTGGTTTGCTTCTCAATTGTGTTAATTTTCTTCAATTCCCATTTTGGACGGGCTGGAATCTTTATTTAATGAACGGAAACTATATAAGTGCCGAAAATAAACTCAAATATTATTACGTTTCGGGAACTGCATTAGGCACATTTTTAGGAATGTTGACTTTAGTTTTAATTTTAAATAGTCTGTCGCAAAACACTACTTTCTTTTCTCAATATGTAATTCCGGTAATTATTCCATTATTTTTCATAGTTTTAGCTTTTATTCAAATGTTTAAAGTCTATAAAAAATATTTTAAAAGCAATGATAGAATTTAAACAGTTCTATGGTTATTTAATAAATCGTATCCAATTATGAAAAAAACACTTCTTCTAGTTCCGTTCCTTATTTTTGGTTGTAAACCAACTTCAACAGTATTATCTGAATCTTCTAAAAAAAATGCGCAAGCGCCAGTAGAGATTACGTACAAAGTAAAAGAAAATGCAGTTGCTGAAACATTGAAATACCTTACTTCAGATGAATTAGAAGGCAGGGAAACAGGAACTAAGGGAATGGTAAAAGCAGCCGATTATTTAGAGCAGTTCTTCAAAGACAATAAGGTAAAACCGTATTTTAAAAGTTATAAAGATACCTTGTCTAATTTTAAAGAACCAGCCTACAATATTGTTGGTTATCTAGAAGGAACAGATCCTGTTCTAAAAAAGGAATTCATAGTCATAAGCGGACACTACGATCATATTGGAATCGCTAAAGAAGGAGTGAAAGGGGATTTTATAAATAATGGAGCCAATGATGATGCTTCCGGAACAACTGCTGTGGCTGAAATGGCTAAATATTTCAGTGTTACCAAATCAAATAAAAGAAGTGTCCTTTTTGTATTCTTTGTTGGGGAAGAAAAAGGATTGTTGGGCTCTAAACATTTAGCCAAAAAACTAAAAGCGCAAAATTTTAATTTATATGCGCAGTTTAATATTGAGATGATCGGAGTGCCAATGAAAAGAGATTATTTAGCTTATATTACTGGTTTTGATAAGTCGAATATGGCGGCCAAAATAAATGAATATACAGGAAAAAACACCATTGGTTTTTTGCCTAAAGAGGCGGAATATAAATTATTTTATAGATCTGATAATTATTCTTTCTACGATGTTTTTAAGGTGCCTTGTCAGTCAGTAAGTACTTTCGATTTTGAGAATTTCGAATATTACCACCATGTTTCTGATGAGTTTAATGCCATGGATATTCCGCATATGATGTCGTTTATTCAGGAATTATTGCCTGCTATAACAAAAATGACCAATTCCCCTTCTCATGAAATTCTTATGAATTAATTAACCTAAAGAAACAGGTTGATTCATATCATACGCTAAAATAAAATAATTGTTATTGTTGAATTGAAAATCAGAAATAATGGTCCATTTTAGTTTTTCGGTATGCGCTTTTGTCGATGGAATATTAGTTTTATTGATAAAGGTCAAAGCCAACGGATATCGCTTTGCAATATGAGTTCTCATGAATTCGAAAAGTGGCTTTATTAATCCTTTTCCCCGGTATGCTTTATCAATGCAAATGGGGCCATATTGAAAGCTATTGATTGTCGTAATATCAAAATCTAAAAATGTAAGATCAGGAAATAGTGTAGTCATATGGCTGAATATAGGCCATTGGTTGAAAAAGTTCCAACTACCTGCGAAAATATAAGCAATGATTTTATTATTGTCTTTAGCAAGAAATAAACCTTCCTGTCCTATTACTTCAGTTAATTGAGGAATGGAAAATGGCGTGGTGACAAATCCTGAAGCTTTTTCTTCTTCGGATAAATTGGAGACCAAATAGCGTTCCTGTAGCGCTAATATGCCATCTATGTCATTTAATTTTGCAACTTCTAATTGTATATTTTCAATCATTTTCTACAGATATAAATTCAACTGTTTTTCAATAGCAAAATTAAGGGAAAATTTCAGGAATGCTGATTTTTATATTAGAAATAATCCTTAGTGCAAAATGATATTTTTTTGACGTTTTTGTTTATTTTTGCTTTATGAAAAATATCATTGTAACAGGTACGAGCAGAGGGATAGGTTTTGAGTTGGCATTGCAGTTTGCCAATGCTGGTCATCAGGTTCTAGCTATTTCCAGAAAAACTCCACAAGAATTAATTGATAATGAAAATATCACTTGTCTTTCTGTTAATTTATCAAATGAATCTGAATTGGAAAAAGTAGAATCCTTTCTTTCTTCTTCTTGGAAAAAAGTAGATGCGATTGTTCATAATGCAGGAAGTTTATTGTTGAAATCTTTTTCTGAAACCACTCAAGAGGATTTTGAAAAAATTTATAAAGTAAATGTTTTTGGAGTTGCTAATTTGACCCGTATTTGCTTGCCTTATTTGCTAAAAGGAAGCCATGTAGTTACGATAAGTTCTATGGGTGGGATTCAGGGGAGTTTGAAATTTGCCGGACTTTCCGCTTACAGTTCCAGTAAGGGAGCGGTAATTACCTTGTCAGAATTATTAGCAGAAGAATACAAAGAACGTGGAATTTCTTTCAATGTTTTGGCCTTAGGTTCCGTTCAAACTGAAATGTTGGCTGAAGCTTTTCCTGGTTATCAAGCACCAATATCAGCCAGTGAAATGGCAGATTATATTTTTAATTTCACTTTGACCGGGAATAAATATTTCAACGGGAAAGTGTTGCAGGTATCTTCTACCAATCCATAACTGAGAGTTGTAAATTTTAAGTTATGAGCGAAACACTTTTAAGATATATACCGGAACATGCTGTAAAACCCGTTTTTGAACTTATTGTTGCCAATCAGGTGCATCTTAAGATTGTAAACGAAAGGCAAACGCGTCATGGCGATTATCGAAAAGGTTTGAGTGGAAAACACGAGATCACTGTAAATTCAAACCTGAATAAATACAAGTTTTTGATTACGCTGATTCATGAAATCTCGCATTTGGTTGCGTTTGAAAAATTTGGTAGAAACATTAAGCCTCATGGAAACGAGTGGAAGTATTCTTTTCAACGGTTGATGATTCCCTACATTCGTCCTGAGATTTTCCCCAATCATTTATTGCCTTTATTAGCTAGACATTTCAAAAATCCAACCGCCAGTAGCGATACTGATGCTACTTTAGCTTTGGCATTGAAACAATTTGACCAACAAAATGATAAAAATTATGTTTTTGAGATTCCTTATGGCAGTGTTTTCCGAATCCAAAACGGAAAAATTTTCAAGAAAATAGCCGTTAGAACCAAGCGTTTTGAATGCCTCGAAATGAGTTCCGGAAAAACGTATTTATTCAATCCTAATGCTGAGGTGGAACTGTTGAAATCCAGTTAGTTTTTTACTCTTTCAAATAAGCTTCTCGTACTTTTTTGAATAAATTAGAAGAATAAACAAATTCTATAATCACCTGATTAATATTTGATTTTTTCATGTATGTAAATGTGAAATAGGTATTTATACGGTAATTTCATGTAAAATTTATCTTATATTTATAGTGTGGTCTCAACTTTACAAAAACAGTTTCATTATGAAAAACCTATTATTCCTATTTACAACTCTGCTAGTGTTTTTTAAAACTTTATTTGAATAATAAAAACATGAAAAATACAATCATTAATCTCGTATTTATCTGCATGCCTTTTTTGATAAACGCACAAGAAACTGCAAAAACCGCAATCGTCAGCCCAAAAAACAATTGGTATTTTGGCGCAGAAATGGGTTTGAATACCATAACCTCTTTCAAGCTAGGCGAGTCAAATAAATTATTTCAAGGAGGGATTTTGGCAGAATATTATACGGGGAGACATTGGAGTTTGAGTGGACGAATTAAATATTTTGAAACGGGGGTTTCATTTTACAAACCAGATACTCATAGTGGAAGTTGGTTTGATTTAGGTAGCGATGCGTATTCCGGTGTTTTTAAGGGAGCCGTTATTTCTATTCCTGTAACGATAAAATGGGAGTTCAGAATTTTTAAAAACTTTAGCGGAAGTTTAAAAATGGGGTATGCGCACAGTTTTGAAACCAAAAGTAGTTATACCAATTATTCTGAGAATTTAAAAACGGACTATCCGAAAAATTATGGAAGTTCAATTTCAGGATTGGGTTTCAATTATTTTTTAAACAATAAAACAGCTATCTATGTTGATTTTGAAACCTATTTTGGAGGACGAAAAGCAAAAATACCTGCGCTTATTTTTGATAATGATCAACATGTTATGAATAATCTAATCAATATTGGTGTAAAACATAACTTTAAAAAATAGAAATATGAAAAATGCAATCATTTGTTTCGTATTCATCTTCCTCTCAAAATCGTTAGCAGCACAAGATCTTTTGTTTGATTACGGAGGAGCGAATTATTAAGCAAATTGAAATTACTAAAGAAGATTTGATTTTGAAGTATTATAATATTGAATGTAGTTATTTTACTCCTTCAAATACGCTTCCCGTACTTTTTTGAATAAATTAGAAGAATAAACAAATTCAACTACCGCTTCGTTATCCGTTCTGAAAATTTCTTCTTTAGTTCCTTCCCATGCTTTTACGCCATTTTTAAGAAACAAAATTTTCTCGCCAATTTCCATTACAGAGTTCATGTCATGCGTGTTTATGACCGTAGTGATGTTGTATTCTTCGGTGATTTCTTTGATAAGGTTATCAATTAATATGGCTGTATTCGGATCTAGACCAGAGTTTGGTTCATCACAAAACAGATATTTTGGGTTGTTCACAATCGCGCGTGCAATCGCCACCCGTTTTTGCATTCCTCCAGAAATCTCCGAAGGCAATTTTTTGTGCGCCTCAGTAAGATTGACCCTTTTTAATACAAAGTCTACGCGTTCTTGGATTTTTTTGTTATTGTCGTGGGTAAACATTTTTAATGGGAAGCCTACGTTTTCAGCTACTGTCATTGAGTCAAACAAAGCACTTCCCTGAAAAACCATTCCAATTTCAGTTCGCAGTTCTCGTTTTTCATCTGCGTTTAAGTCGCAATATACTCTTCCGTCAAAAGAAATCGTTCCGGATTCCGGTTGATGAATACCAAGAAGACTTTTTAGCAGCACCGTTTTACCTGATCCACTTTGTCCTATAATTAAGTTTGTTTTACCAGTTTCAAAAACTGTCGAAACACCTTTAAGGATTTTAACGCCGCCAAATGATTTTTCTACGTTTTTTACTTCTATCATTACGTTAAGAGTAATTGTGTTAAAATATAATTCATCAAAATTATGGTCACTGATGTCCAAACAAAGGAGACAGTACTGGCTTTACCTACTTCTAATGCACCACCTTTCATGTAATAGCCATGAAAGGATGGGATTGTTGCTAACAGTAAAGCAAAGATAAAGGTCTTTATAAAAGCGTAAGCGATATGAAAGGGTATAAAATCTCTTTGTATTCCGTCTACAAACTCTGCGCCACTCCCGAAACCGCCATATACACTAGCTATGTATCCACCAAGAATACCAAGAAACATTGCAATTCCAATAAGGAACGGATATAATAATAATGCCATTATTTTAGGGAAAACAAGATAATTTAGAGAATTCACTCCCATAACTTCCAGAGCATCGATTTGTTCGGTTACCCTCATCGTACCAATACTTGAGGTGATAAAAGAACCCATTTTTCCGGCCATTACTACCGAAATAAAGGTAGGGGCAAATTCTAAAATTATTGACTGTCTTGTGGCATAACCGATAAGGTATTTAGGAATTAACGGATTAGTCAAGTTTAAGGCAGTTTGTATAGCAACAACTCCTCCTACGAAGAAAGAAATGAATGCTACAATACCAAGAGAACCTATTATTAAATCGTCTATTTCCTTAAAAATAAGATTTTTCATAACAGACCATTTAGTCTGTTTATTGAAAATTTCTTTCAGCATTAAGCAGTATCTTCCTATCTGCGTTGTATATCTAATGAGCATCATAGTTTTTGAAATATTGGCTAAATTACGAAAATACTTAGCAGTTAAAAATTTTCAATTAGGAGTTTTCGTTAGAAAAGTTTTTCTTTCATTTTCTGCAAACGATATTTTCGAATGAATTTTGCTTGTTCTGTAGTTACCAATAAAGGAGTTTTAGCAGATTTGGCTTTTACGAAACCTTTTATATAATCCAAAAAGAGCAAAGGTTTCTTTTTCATCATTGCGAGTTTTGCCGAAGCAATCGATGTGATTAAAAATCCGTAACCTAAAGTATAAAATGCTTCGCCTTGTTTGTAACGGGCTGTTTTGTTGTAATTAGCACCAGTTGGTTTTAAATGTTTTACGATAAGAGAAGAGTCAGTAAACACTTTCCATCCATAAAATTTAGATAGTAATTCATCAACGGTATCCCAACCCATGGCAGGTTTTAAGTTTCCTATTTGTTGAAAACATGCTTTTCTATAGGCTTTAAAAGCGCCTCGAATGTGGTCTTTATCGGTTAGATTTTCCAGAATCCATTCGCCATTTTTTTCAATGTAAGCAAATCCGCCAGCCATTCCTATTGTTGCATCTTTTTTGAAAATGTTTAAAACAGTTTCAAAATAATTGTTGGGTAAAATTAAGTCGGCATCCAGTTTTACGATAACGTCATAATCTTCATCTAGCGTTTCGAAACCTTTATGAAAAGCCTGAATAACTTTACTTCCTGGCAAATGAATCGCTTCGGAGGTTTTGTTTACCAAAGTGATAAACGGATTTTCTTTGGCGAAAGCCGTTACGATTTCGGCCGTTTTATCGGTTGAATTGTCATTGACAACAACCACTTTTTTGGGTAAAACAGTTTGTGAAATCAAAGAATTCAATGTCAAAGTAATAAACGCTTCCTCGTTATGAGCCGGAATAACAATATAGTAATTCATTTTTTCTTGAGGGACTAAGTTTCTAATATGCTGAGATTCTAAGCTTAAAAATTGTAGAGTCTAGGCTCTCTTCCCTTCGGGAAGGGCTGGGGTTGGGATTTTTTCAGCGTAAACAATATAATATCTATTGGTGAACTTTCTAAATAAGGGACGAAGACCAAATTTTTTGACTGGATTTGTCCATTTTTCTCTGTCGATAATTTTCCAGCCGGTTTTCTCCAAAAGCCAATCCAATTGCCAGTCTTCAAATTCATGGTAGTGTCTGTCCCACATATCTGTTTTGCTGCGATAGGCTGGTGAAAACCATAAGCGCATGGGAATAGATATAAAAAGTTTGCCTGATTTTATTTCTTTTAAAATAGTGTACGGATTAAGTAAATGTTCGAAAATTTCAAACGCAGTAACCACATCCGTTTTTTCGGATTGAAATACTTGTTGATTCGTGTCTAAGTCTTCTCCGGTAGTGTTTTTAACAGAAAAACCTTCTTCTTTCATGATTTTAGAAAAAGGATTTTCTACCCCTAAATCTAATATGGAGTCTGAAGTTGAGGTATGTTTTTTTAGAAATTCTAAAGTATGTTTGAATCTTTTATTTGGAAACGTTTTCTCGTACATGTTGTTTTGATTTTGCCGCTAGGGCACGAAGGCACAAATATAGTAATAAATGTGTTTTTGGGCATTGTTTTTTAGCCCGGATGGGAATGAAAATCCCGGAGCTTCAAAATGTAGTTTTTCAAGGTGCAAAAAGCGACTAAAAGAAGCTTTCTTGCACCTTATAAAAACAAGTTTTGTAGTGAGGAATTGTAGTGTACAGCCGGATTAGCTCCTGATCGCTGTGTTCCTCGCAAGGTTTAATATCGGTAAACAAATGCATTAACATTCATTCCTGCTCCAACGGATGCAAAGAGTAGAATATCTCCTTTTTGTATCGATTGGTTTTCTATTTCTCCGCGAATTAACAAGTCGAAAAGGGTGGGAACGGTTGCAACACTGCTGTTTCCAAGTTCATGAATGCTCATAGGCATGATGTCTTGGGGGACAGGTCTGTCATGCAATTTATAAAAACGTTGAATGATAGCTTCATCCATTTTCTCATTGGCTTGATGGATAAGAATTTTTTTAACTTCATCTATTCCAATACCACTTTTATCTAAACAACTCTTCATTGCCGCCGGTACTGTAGTTAATGCGAATTCATAAATTTTGCGTCCGTACATTTTTATGTATCGAATATCTGGATCTAAATCTGGATTGTATGATTTTCCAAAAAATAAATAACTGGCTTCGTCGTTAGCGTATGTACCGCTTTCGTAGGATAGCATTCCGGTTTCATCGTCAGAAGCTTCTATTATTGCAGCGCCTGCGCCATCTGAATAAATCATAGAGTCTCTGTCATGATCGTCAACTACTCTGGATAAGGTTTCAGAACCAATGACTAAACAACGTTTTGCCATCCCCGACTTGATAAAGGCATTTGCTTGAAGAACGCCTTCTATCCAGCCCGGACAACCGAAAAGGATATCGTAGGCAACGCATTTTGGGTTTTTTATTTGCAATTTATTCTTAACGCGTGTGGCTAAGCTAGGAAGCATATCGGATTGATTTGTTCCGTATTTTACATCACCAAAGTTGTGAGCAAAGATGATATAGTCTATGGTTTCGGGATCTATTCCTGCATTTTCTATTGCCTTTTGGGAAGCAAAAAAAGCTAAGTCAGATGAATTTAAATGATTCTCAGCATAGCGCCTGTGTTCGATTCCTGTTATTCCTTTAAATTTATTGATGACAACTTCGTTAGGGTAACCAAAAGCGGTTCCGTCTTCATTCAAAAAAACATGTTCGCTAAAGTCTGTATTGCTTATTTTTTTCTCAGGAATATAACTTCCTATTCCAGTTATTTTTATTTTCATCGGGTTGGTTTTCCAAAAATTCAGGCTAATTTAATCATAAATAAATTATTAGACTCACAAAATTTACTATGCGTGCATATAATTATGGAATAATAATTTATTGGTAAAAATATTGATTATTTTATTAAAAATTTCAAATAATATTGCGATTTTATTTAATAGTTCTTGAAATGAGTAAAAATATTTTTTTTATTGTATTGACGAATGCTTCTTCTAAAATTGTGTCTTAATAGTTCACTGCAATCGTTGGAGTTTTTTTTAAATGGAGGGGTTGTAATTGTGTAAATTTTTCATAAAAAAAATGTCCCGATTTCTCGAGACATTTTAAATATAATTTAGTTTTCCATGTAGGCTTCAATTGGAGCACAACTACAAACTAAGTTCCTGTCTCCATAAGCATCATCTGCTCTGCGAACAGTAGGCCAGAATTTATTTTCAGCAATATAGTCTAACGGGAAAGCGGCTTGTTCTCTACTGTAAGGGAAATTCCAAACATCAGTGGTAAGCATTGCTAAAGTATGAGGAGAATTTTTCAAGACATTGTTACTATCGTCAGCAGTACTGGCTTCAATTTCTTTACGGATTGAAATCATTGCATCACAAAAACGGTCTAGTTCTTCTAAGTTTTCACTTTCTGTTGGTTCAATCATTAATGTTCCTGCAACTGGGAAAGAAACGGTTGGCGCATGGAAACCATAATCCATCAAACGTTTTGCAATATCAGTCACTTCAATTCCTTTTTGTTTGAAAGGACGACATTCTAAAATCATCTCGTGTGCAGCACGACCCATTTCACCTGAATATAACGTATCGTAATGACCGTTTAATTTTTCTTTGATATAGTTCGCATTCAGGATAGCATATTCGGTAGATTGTTTTAAACCTTCAGCACCTAACATACAGATGTAACCATAAGAAATCAAACAAACTAAAGCAGAACCCCAAGGAGCAGCAGAAATTGCTGTGATGGCATTTTCACCACCAGTTGCAATTACTGGATTGGTTGGTAAAAATGGCACTAGTTGTGGAGCAACACATATTGGTCCAACACCTGGTCCTCCACCACCGTGAGGAATAGCGAATGTTTTGTGTAGGTTTAAGTGACATACGTCAGCACCAATAGTTGCAGGATTTGTTAATCCTACTTGGGCGTTCATGTTTGCACCATCCATATATACTTGTCCACCATTATCGTGAATCAATTGTGTAATTTCTTTAATAGCACTTTCAAAAACACCATGCGTTGATGGATAAGTCACCATTAAACAAGAAAGATTGTCCTTGTGAAGAATTGCTTTTTCACGTAAATCTTCCACATCAATATTTCCGTTTTCTAGTGTTTTAGTAACAATCACTTTCATTCCTGCCATAGCTGCCGAAGCTGGATTTGTTCCGTGAGCTGATGACGGGATTAAAGCAATGTTTCTTTGATGATCTCCTCTTGACTGGTGGTACGCACGAATTACCATTAATCCTGCATATTCACCTTGAGCACCAGAGTTAGGTTGTAAAGTAGTTCCGGCAAAACCAGTTATAACATTTAATTGTTGTTCTAATTTAGCCAACATTTCCTGATATCCTTGGGCTTGATCAAGCGGTGCAAATGGGTGAATGTTATTCCATTGTGCATTACTCAACGGCAACATTTCGGAAGCTGCATTCAATTTCATCGTACAAGATCCCAATGAAATCATAGAATGATTCAACGCCAAATCTTTTCGTTCCAACATTTTGATGTAACGCATTAAAGCGGTTTCCGAATGGTATTTGTTGAAAACATCGTGTTGTAAGAAAGTGGATGTTCTGTTTATGTTTTCTGGAAAATGATTGGTTTCAGATAAACTTTCAATTGTGGTTGCCTGAGTCGCTTTTGCGGAAGCGAAAACGGTAACAATTTTATTTAAATCAGCAATACTTGTCGTCTCATTCAAAGAAATAGAAACGGTGTTTTCGTCAATGTAATGAAAGTTAATTTCGTTTTGTTCAGCAATCTCTTTTACTTTTTTAGCATCGGCTTTTACAACGATGGTATCAAAGAAAGCAGTGTTGGTTTGTTGTAAACCTAATTTTTCTAATGCGTTTGCCAAAGTTGCTGCAGATGCATGAACCTTGTTAGCGATATATTGCAATCCTTTTGGACCATGATAAACCGAGTACATACCAGCCATAACTGACAATAAAACTTGTGCAGTACAGATATTTGAAGTTGCTTTATCACGCTTGATGTGTTGTTCACGTGTTTGCAATGCCATACGTAACGCACGATTTCCGTTTGTATCAACGGTTACTCCGATGATTCTTCCTGGCATACTTCTTTTGTATTCGTCTTTGGTTGCAAAATACGCAGCGTGCGGACCACCGTAACCTAACGGAATTCCGAAACGTTGCGTAGTTCCAAGAACTACTGCAGCACCTATTTCTCCCGGAGGAGTCAGTTTTACTAAACTTAAAATGTCAGCAGCAACAGCTACTTTTATTTCATTTTCTGCCGCTTTAGCAATAAAACCAGCATAGTCATGAACCTGTCCAAATTTACCTGGATATTGAAGGATCGCTCCGAAAAACTCCGTTGAAAAATCGAATTCTTCATGGTTTCCAATCACTAATTCAACACCAATAGGAGTTGAACGCGTTTGTAAAACCGATAATGTTTGTGGTAAAATTTCTTCTGAAACAAAGAATTTACAAACGTTAGCTTTCTTTTGATCACGAGATCTTACGTCGAATAATAATGCCATTGCTTCTGCAGCGGCAGTTCCTTCGTCTAATAATGAAGCATTGGCAATTTCCATTCCCGTTAATTCGATAACCATGGTTTGAAAATTCAAAATCGCTTCTAAACGACCTTGAGCAATTTCCGCTTGGTAAGGTGTGTAAGCAGTATACCATCCCGGATTTTCAAAAACATTTCTTTGAATAACCGCAGGAATAATTGCTTGATTGTATCCCAAACCAATATATGATTGGAACACTTTGTTTTTATTCCCTAATTTTTGAATATGATTTGCAAATTCATATTCGGTCATTGCAGGTTCTAAATCTAAATCTGATTTCAAGCGAATGTCACTTGGAATAGTTTCGAAAATCAATTGGTCTAGCGTTTCTGCGCCAATTGTTTTCAACATATGTTGTAGGTCGTTTTCTCTTGGGCCTATGTGTCTTAAAGCAAAAGCATCTGTTTTCATACAAAAATATAGGTGTTGTTTTTTAGTGGTGCAAAAATAAATATTAATCTCCTAATAAAGCTCTTTTTTAACTTCATTTTTTGTCAATTTTTCAACTAAATGATGGATTTGTTCACAATTGACTAATTTTGTTTAATGAAGATATTTAATCAAATATTTAATTTTTACATAAATTGCAGCATTCACGTTGCTTTATCCTGCTATTTTCTGGTCAGGATGACGCAACACATGTTCCACATTTCTTCTGATGAGCCGATTGCTGATTTTGCTTTTTTTGGAACAATTGTAGGATATAATTTTGTAAAATATGATGCGTTGGCCAGGACAAAAAAATTGCAAATGCGCACCGAGTTAAAAACAATTGCAATATTTAGTTTTTTTGCGCTTCTTTTGGTTGGTTTTTATTTTTTTCAACTGCAAAGGATTACCCAAATTGTTTCAGTTGCTTTTTTGAGTATCACTTTGTTATATACGCTTCCGTTTTTTCCAAATAGGAAGAATGCCAGAAATTGGGCTGGTGTAAAAATTTATATTGTGGCTTTGTGCTGGGTTGGTGTGACTTTAGGTTTGCCAATTTTGAATGCAGGAATCCCTATTACTTCCGATTTCTATCTAAAGTGCATACAGCGGTTTATCTTAATTTTTGTCTTGGTTCTTATTTTTGAAATTATTGATTTGGCAAATGATGATCCGCATCTGAAAACCGTCCCGCAACAAATAGGAGTGAAGCGAACCAAAATATTGGGAATGCTGCTTTTGATTCCGTTTTATTTTCTGGAATTTTTGAAAAGTAATTTTGATGAGAAACAATTAATTGTCAATTTGATTATAGTTCTTTTGATTTCGTTATTTCTGCTTTTCTCCAATGAAAAACGCGCTAAATATTACACTTCTTTTTGGGTCGAAAGTGTGCCTATTATTTGGTGGCTGATGGTGGTTTTCTTTTAATAAAAAAATCGAAGTATTGTTACTTCCATATTCCTTACTTGAGGTGTCTTTTGAAACAGAAAAAGACGCCGGTCTTGTTTTTTTATTCCTTTTTTCTTTCTGATATTCTTTTAATGTAGAAACGTACTGTTTATTAGATAGCTAGCTTTAGGTGAAATTCAGACCCTTTAGAGTTTATCATGCCCTTTCTCTACAGAAATAGGAAATTAAGGCCTTGACTGCCTGTTTGAATTTGGCGATCCAATGTGTTATTATCAGCTTTTTTTAAGTACGATAAATAATCTTTTATTGACGTAATACAATTTTTATCGATGTAATACAAAAAACAGGTGTTTTTACGCTATTTCATTGTTTTGTAATGTCTTAAGTTTGGTATGTAATATTACAAAAACAAAGGTGGAGTCCAGAACCGCTTTAAAAAACGGGGGCGAATCTAAAAAGCCTTATGAGTAGATTTAATTTAAAACATAAAAAAAATGGCAATCAAAATAGAAGGAGGAGCTGTGTCTCTACAAAATGACGTAAAAGTAAAAGCAACTGTTGATACAATTAATTTTCCAGATGCTAATCGTGTAAATGGTAGGGTGCCTGCAAATTCAGTAGGTGTTATGACTTTAAAAAGTCCTCCAGATACTAAAAATTTCAAAAATGGTGATACATTGAATTATAGAGATAGTAATAATAACAATGATGCTTCACTAGCTGTCAAAAGTGTAGTTGGTCCATCAAAATATAATATCCTGAAAACTAGTGTTTAATTAAAGGAGGTGTTTATATCGCTGTATTGCACTTGTTCCCAAAAGAAAAATTTTCTAATGCAGCTATTAGAATTGCAGGTTTGAAAAAGTAAATTAATTGCCGAAAAGCAATTTAATTGATAAAACAGTGGAGTCCAGAAACCACTTAAATAAACGGGGCGGAAGCTGAAAAGCCTTAAGAGTAGGTGTAAATTAAATACAATTAATTATGTCAACAACCCCATTAACACAAGAATTGGAATCTAACGCCAATACACTGAACGCACCAGTGGCGTCAAATGAAGCTATGGATACGCTAACTGCGCAATGGTATAATGCAATGATAACTGGTCTGGGACTGAGTGATCAACAGTTTCAACTTTATCAAGGACCCAACTCTATGGTGAAAACTTCACAAGATATGTGGAATCTGTTTAATGCTGTTCCGCCTACTTCAGTTAATAATTACCTAGATCCTAGTCAGGCAAATAATTTTGCTCCAGATTACGATTTGATCCTTAGCGCACTTATTACAAACCCAGATACTGACTTTCAGAATTGTATGGGAGATTATTATTCAAAGTGGCAATCATATTTTGCTGATAATGATCCGAAAACTTGGGATGCACAAGGAATATCCGATCTTTTTAATAAATGGGCGATGAAAAATGCTCCTTCAAAAACATCATGTGTTTCAGGGTTGACAAAAGCATTTATTAATCCGATAAATATTGCTAATAACATGTTTGACTCAGCTAAAGGCAGTTATGCATGGAATAGAACAATTGATGGATTGCAAACGGCATTAGCTGGAGGTGCTTCAAAATCATTTACAATGAGCAGTAATACCCAAAGTTCGGATGTAAAACATACTTGGGCAGGCGGAGGTACTTCAGTTATTTTTGACCTATTCTCTTTTGGTGGTGATGCGTCCTATGACGATCTTTCTAGCAAAGCAACTTCATCAGGAGTTGAAATTTCGGCAGAATTCACAAAAGTCACAACTTTTGCTGCGGGGCCTTATGCACAGACAGATGCTAATAATCCTATTTTGGCCGATTATTCTCCATGGTATTCTAGTGCTTCATTAGCGAAAGCCTATACTACTAAAGATAATACGGTATGGAATAATCAGAATCCAACTACTTGGGATACAGCATTTGGGACTAATGGTTTTCTTCAAAGAATGGCCAGTGCTATAGTTGTTGCAGACGGAATCGAGATTACTATGAGTTCCAGTACTAGTTATAGTAGCTCAGAACAAACTCAAATATTAGCAGCTGCTAAGGTAGGATTATGGCCGTTTTTCAGTGCTTCTGGAAGTGGTGGTACAACTACAGAGGTTACTTTTAATGATTTTGGGGCATTTACAAGTGTTACTAAAATAGCTTCGGGTAACCCACAAATTTTAGGGGTAATACAATCCTCAATGGAATCTATTTTTTAATAGTTCATTTTTTAAAAGGGCTGTCTTAAATTTTTGAGACAGCCCTTTTTTGCGTTTTACGCATCTCAAGAAAGATATATAAAATTTTAAGAAAGTTCATTATGCTAATAAAAAGAAGTCTAAATTATTTTCGGATATTATTGTTATGTTCCTGTCAGTTTGCTTTAGGACAGACTAATGATTTAGAAAAAAAGAGTATTGAATATTTGCATCAAACGCTGTCTACTCGTTTACATCTTAATAGTAATCAGTTAAAGCTATATCCAGATAGTGCTACAATTGGAAATACATCTAGTTGGTTATGGAGTGTTTTTGATGCGATGACAGTATCTAATGGGATTTATTACGATCCTGCTCAGTATAATAGCTTTAATGTTGACTATAGTTCTATTCTTTATGAATCTAAAACGTCAAGTTGTCTGAGTCAAACCTGTAGTTTAGACCAAGCCATTTTAAAATATACTTCAGATAGCACACATGTTTGGAATAAGACGATAGACGACCTGAACGCTGAGTTAAAATTTAGCGATTCATTGACATTTATTTCAGACACTACAATTGTTGTTTATTCAGATGATGGTGATATTATAGAAAACGATACAATTCAAATAAAAGTAAATTTCAATCATCTTTTAGTGTTTTATTCTTATCCTTACTCCCAAAAAAATTCGCTAAATCCGCAGTTGCAATTCTATAGTCCTTGGTACACGCCATGCATATTACAGGAGGCATATCGGAATGAAAACTACTGCATGCTAAGTAAAGATGATTGGGATTCCGCATTTGGACCCAAAGGGTATATGCAACAAGTTTGTGAAGCTTTAATTATTGTTGATGGCGGTAATTATGAAATTACTATTTCTAGTGGGACTTTAAAGTTTTTTAAAAATACCATAATTAATTCTCCAATTCTTTTTGGCGTTTTGATGTATTCTAAAAAGGATTTATATAATGACATAAACAAGTTATGACTTTTATTAAAAGATTTAGATCATTTAAAACACAATGTAAAACACGAAGAGGTACTAAATAATGAAAACTTATTGTTTCTGGAATAAAAAAACCGAAACTCTCACTCCGGTTTCTAATGATCTAAAAATCTAATTGTCCAATAATCTAAACCAATCCTGCTCTCTTTAGCAAAGCTTCTGGCGAAGGCTCTTGACCTCTAAAGCGTTTGTACAAAATCATTGGATGTTCGGTTCCGCCTTTAGAAAGCACATTTTCCTTGAATTTTGTAGCCACTTCTTTATCAAAAATTCCTTTTTCCTGAAAATAAGCAAAGGCATCGGCATCCAGCGCTTCCTCCCATTTGTAACTGTAATAACCAGAAGAATAACCGACTTGAAAAATATGCGAAAAAGCGGTACTCATCGCGTTTTCTTTCACGTCAGGATACAATTGGGTGTCCGCAAATTGTTTGTTTTCAAAAGTTTTGATATCTTTAATATTAGATTGATCCTGCGCGTGCCAACCCATATCCAACAATCCAAAACTCAATTGACCCATAGTTGCCATTCCTTCCTGAAAACTTGCGCTTTCCTTGATTTTATGAACCAATTCCATTGGAATCATTTCGTCAGTCTGATAATGATAGGCAAACAAAGCTAACGCTTCCGGCTCATAACAACAGTTTTCTAAAATCTGACTCGGCAATTCCACGAAATCCCGATAGGAATTCGTTCCAGACAAACTCGGATAAGTGGTGTTTGCTAAAATCCCGTGTAAAGAGTGACCAAATTCATGAAACAAAGTCGTTATTTCATTAAAAGTTAATAAAGATGGTTTGGTTTCTGACGGTTTGGTAAAATTACAAACGTTAGAAATATGGGGTCTTTCGTTTATGCCGTCTTTAATATATTGTGATTTAGAAGAGGTCATCCAAGCACCATTGCGTTTGCCTTTTCGTGGAAAAAAATAGGCGTAAAAAATGGTTTTACTGTTTTTCTGATAAAATTCTCAGTATTTTATTTCTCTCTATTAGAAAATTAAGCAAATGAGTTTTTAGAAATAAATAATCAAATACTTTTCCAAATACTCCATAAGGTACTTCGTAATATAATTTGTCTTTCATAATTGTCAGACCATTTTTTTCTGTAAAAAAATGTTCATGTCGAAAAGATTTAAAGTGACCTTCTTCCATTTCATCAACAAAATAGTCAGATACATTCATCGCCGTTATTCTACTTTTATGTTTTAAATAAATTCCAAAATGTTTACCTCGCCAAGTTACGGTTTCATTGAAATTTATTAATCCGGATGTTATACCTTCAATTGCGGTCTCGTGCGTCGGACTCGCAGATTGCTGGTGGACATCAATATTTCGGGATAAGTCAAAAACAGATTGACGTGGTGCGTTTATTCTTGTGATAATTTTTATTACAGTCATTAAAATTAGATTTTTCGTTTGTCTTCAATGGTGATCTTCGAGCCAATA
Source organism: Flavobacterium xylosi (assembly GCF_042787345.1). NCBI lineage: Bacteria > Pseudomonadati > Bacteroidota > Flavobacteriia > Flavobacteriales > Flavobacteriaceae > Flavobacterium > Flavobacterium xylosi. The sequence goes on from NZ_JBHZPZ010000011.1 coordinate 57,849, forward strand.
GCAAGAAAGACGGATGTTGGTTTTAACTCTCTAATAAATGCAAATTCCGGCCCGTAAACAGTCTCAAAATCTATTTCAGATGTATTGTTAATTACTTCAAGTTGCTGCCATCTCGGATGGGTAACTTGGTATTCAAAAGTTTCCTTTTCGTTGATTTTGGTGTAGCCAAAGTAATGCTCAGTGATAAACTCTGCTTCAGAGTCTACCTCAATAGGGATGGGATTTTTATTGGTTTCTACGTGAATGGTGTTCCAAATGCCTTTTACTTTCCATTGGTATATAAATTCGCGGGAGCTTTCATTAACTTTCAAATTGTGTTTCATCGGTAACGTCTGGTATTGCTCATTGTAGAATGTATTTGCTACAAATGATATAGCGTATTTTGGAACAATTTCGCTGATAAAAACCGCGCCTCTTTTCCAAACTCCATTTTCAAAACGTCTCACATAAAACCGAAGATTTACTTCTTCAAAATCAGAATGAAAAGGAATTTTCATTCCTAAAACTCGAACATTTTCAAATAAGAAACCAATAAAGCTAACGTAACATTTGCCGTTGAAGAAATCTATTTCGGTTCCTTTGGGAACGTATTTTTGTAATATTTGAGGATTAACTTCATAATTAATCATTGCTAGATTATTCCACTCAGCTTTTAAGAAACTCATGATTTGATTGAATTAGGCATTAAAAAGAGAACCCAAAGTATTTCAACTTCGGGTTCTAAATAGTTGTTATTTAAATTAATCCTGCTCTCTTTAGCAAAGCATCCGGTGATGGTTCTTGTCCCCTAAAACGTTTGTATAATAGCATAGGTTGTTCTGTTCCGCCTTTTGATAGCACATTCTCTTTAAATTTTGTTGCCACTTCTTTATTGAAAATACCCTTTTCCTGAAAATAGGCAAAAGCATCTGCATCGAGAACTTCTGCCCATTTATAACTGTAATATCCTGAAGAATATCCGCCTTGAAAAATATGTGAAAACGAAACACTCATGCAATTCTCGGCTACATCTGGAAATAAAGTAGTGTTTTCGAAAGCAGCTTTTTCAAAAGCTTTTACATCCGTAATTCCGTTTGGATTGTTACTGTGAAAAGCCATGTCCAATAATCCAAAGCTGATTTGACGTAACGTTGCCATTCCTTCTTGAAAGCTGGCACTTTCTTTAATTTTCTCCACATATTCCTGCGGGATAATTTCTCCGGTTTGATAATGATTGGCAAATAAAGCTAAGGCTTCCGGCTCATAACACCAGTTTTCCATAATCTGGCTTGGCAATTCCACAAAGTCCCAATACACCGAAGTTCCAGATAAACTAGGATACGTTGTATTGGCTAACATGCCGTGTAAGCCGTGACCAAATTCATGAAACAAAGTCGTTACTTCATTAAATGTCAATAAAGAAGGTTTGGTTTCTGTTGGCTTTGTAAAATTACAAACATTAGAAATATGTGGTCTTTCGTTTTTACCATCTTTAATATATTGTGATTTAAAAGAGGTCATCCAGGCACCATTACGTTTGCCTTTTCTTGGAAAAAAATCAGCATAAAAAATGGCAACTAGATGGTTGTTTTCATCTTTTACTTCGTAAGTCGTAACTTCATTATGGTATTTATCGATGTCGAAAATTTCCGTAAATGTAATTCCGTATAATTTCTGAGCAACTGTAAATGCTCCGTTCAAAACTTTTTCTAATTGAAAATACGGCTTTAGTTTTTCATCATCTAAATTGAATAATTTTTGTTTTAACTTTTCAGAATAATAAGCGCCGTCCCATTTTTCTAAATGGTCGATGCCGTCCAATTCTTTTGCGAAAGCGGTAAGTTCAGTAAATTCTCTTAGGGCTCCGAGTTTTGCTTTAACTAATAAATCATCCAAAAACGATTTTACTTTATCTGGATTTTGTGCCATTCTCTCTTCCAAAACAAAATGGGAATGGGTTTCGTAACCCAGTAAATGAGCTCTTTCGTAACGCAATTTGGCGATTTTCAGTACATTTTCCTGATTGTCGTATTCATTGTTCTTGAATGCTTTTTTTCCGGCTGCAATGGCAATTTCTTTTCGAAGTTCCCTGCTATCAGCATAAGTTACAAAAGGAATATAACTTGGAAAATCCAACGTAAAAATCCAGCCTGTTATATTCTTAGATTTAGCCAATGATTCGGCTGCTTCTATAGTTCCTTCTGGCAGTCCTTTTAGATCGGCCTCGTCGGTAATAATTAATTCATAGTTATTGGTTTCTGCCAAAACATTTTCGCCGTAAGTCAGTTTTAGTTTGGCTAATTCGGTATCAATTTCGCGCAAGCGTATTTTTTTATCTTCAGAAAGTAACGCTCCGTTTCTAGAGAAATTTTTAAATTTTTTATCTAATAATGTAGCTTGTTCAGGCGTTAAAGTTAAACTGTCTTTTTGCTCAAAAACTGATTTTACCCTTTTGAATAAATCGGCATTCAGCGTAATGTCATTGCTGAATTCTGTCAGCAATGGCGAAACTTCTTGTGCGATTTTCTGCATTTCGTCTGAGGTTTCTGCCGAGTTCAAATTGAAGAATATACTAGATAATCGGTCTAGTGCATTTCCAGAAAAATCCAAGGCTTCTATAGTGTTTCCGAATGTTGGGGATTCTGGATTATTTACAATTGCATCAATTTCTGCCTTTGCAGCCGAAATGTTTTCAATAAAAGAGGGCTTGTAATCTTCCAATTTTATTTGTGAAAATGGAGCAGTATCGTATTTAGTATTGAAATGTTGAGTAAGAATTTTCATTGTAGAGTCGTTAATTATCATTAATTGAAATGTAATATTTTTCAATATACAAATGTAGGTATTTATTAAAAAAAAATGAGGTTTCTAAACGGATTGATTAACTGTTAAACTTTATAAAACGTCAGTTTGTCTTGTGGTTAAAAAGGCCTACATTGTAAAAAATGGCGGGATATTAAGTCCATTAATTATAATAAAGCTAATAAATTAAGTGCGATATGAAATATCAAGTTACAATAAAAAGTGCCTTTAGTGTCGATGAAATTGAAGACTATTGGACCGATGAAGATTTTATAAAATTACTGGAAAAATTCGATTATCCTGATGCGGAAGGAGATACTGCTAGTTTAAAAGAATTATTGTTTATGGCAATTTCTGATTTTGAACCTAAAGAAGCCGCTGTAATCGTATTGACTTATAAATTATCAGAACAATTGAATGAAGGACAAATTCAACAGATTTCTAATGACATGTTTTTAGATAAAGTTTGCGAAGAATATCCGGAAATTGGTTTGCATTCTAAACTGTTTCATGTCAATCAATTGCTTTTCAAGGCGTACAACGGAAAATTTCCTAATGCCAAAGCTACTATTGTAAAATGCAGTTTCACTCCTTTGGAGGATGAAAATGTCAAAGAGTTGACCAAGGAAGATGTCTTAAAGTTGTTAAACAAAGGATTATCTGAAAGTACGCTTATCAAAAGATTGTTTGATCAAGCGATGACTCAAAACGCTCCATTTCCAGAAGCAGAGGATATACTTTGGGATATAACGACAACGGATAATATCGATTTCACTATTGTCACATCTGAATATTGGTTAAATAGAGATGATATTATCGCTTCAGAATTTGAAGGCATTATCGAAGAATCAGTTATCGAAGAATAAAAAATTCGTGATTTGAACGAAAAAAAGCTCCAATAAGGAGCTTTTTTTGTTATTTATTCAGAGTTTCGGAGGCAATATTTACTGCCTCTTTCAATCCTGTTTTATACAATATTATTCGGTCAAGAATAGTTTTGTTGTGGCTTCCTATGATTTGAGCGGCAAGAATTCCGGCATTTTTTGCTCCGTTTAATGCAACTGTTGCGACCGGAACGCCTCCTGGCATTTGAAGAATGGACAAAATGCTATCCCATCCATCAATAGAATTGCTTGATTTTATCGGAACACCAATTACAGGAAGAGGTGACATAGAAGCTACCATTCCAGGTAAATGAGCGGCACCGCCAGCACCGGCTATAATAACGGTAATCCCACGATGATGTGCGTTTTTACTGAAGTCAAATAATTTTTCGGGGGTTCTGTGTGCGGAAACAATATCAACTTCTGTTTGGATATCAAATGCTTTTAAGATGTCTATCGCTTCTTGCATTACAGGCATATCTGATATGCTTCCCATTATTACGGCTACTTTCATATTAGCCCCCTAACCCCCGAAGGGGGAATTCCTACTAGGGGTGAGTAGGGTTTTTATTTAATTATTTTATTTTTTGAAAGACCTTAAACTCCCACTTCGGGGGTCGGGGGGCTGATCACTCTAATCGTATTCTTTACATCTTCAGCAATTCTTCGTGCTTCGTTAATATCTTCATTTACGATGGTAACATGTCCCATTTTTCTAAAGGGACGCGTTTGTTTCTTTCCATAAATGTGTGGCGTAACACCGTCCCATCCTAATATTTTTTCAATGTTTTCATAGATTACAGCTCCAGAAAAACCTTCTTCACCAACCAAATTTACCATAATTCCAGCTACTTTGCTGTCTGTATTTCCAAGCGGCAAATTAAGAATCGCACGCAGATGGTTTTCAAATTGGGAAGTATAACTGGCTTCAATTGAATAATGTCCCGAATTGTGCGGACGAGGAGCGACTTCATTTATCAAGATTTCATCATCCTCCGTTTGAAACATTTCAACGGCCAATAATCCTACGTGATTGAATTTTTCAGAAACGGTTAAGGCAATTGCTCTTGCTTTTTCGGCAACTTTATCATCAATTCGGGCAGGACAAATGACATATTCTACTTGGTTTGCTTCAGGGTGAAATTCCATTTCAACCACAGGATATGTTTTAATGTCTCCGGATGGATTGCGGCAAACAATAACTGCTAATTCATTTTTGAAAGGAACCATTTCTTCAGCAATGCATTCTACATTAGCTAAATTGTCTAAATCCGATATTTGTCTAATTACTTTAACGCCATTTCCGTCGTAGCCAAATTCAGTACATTTCCATACGAAAGGTAATTTTAGTTTGGAATCAAGAATGTCAACAACAACACTTTTTAAATTTGGGAATCGCTTGTAATTTGCGGTTGGTATAGCATGTTGTATATAAAAATCTTTTTGAATCCCTTTGTTTTGAATAAGTTTTAGTGTTTTAGGCGAGGGATAAACTTTCAATCCTTCATCTTCTAGTTTTGCTAAAGCTTCAAGATTAACCAGCTCGATTTCAAAAGTCAAAACATCAACTAACTTTCCAAAATTGTAAACGGTTTCAAAATTCATTAAGTCGCCTTTGAAAAAATGGTCACAGGCTATTTTGCAGGGTGCTTCATCGCTTGGATCAAGTACATAAGTTTGTATGTCGAATTTTCGGGTATCAAATAACAGCATTTTGCCGAGTTGTCCGCCACCGAGAATTCCCAGTTTAAAATCAGAAGAAAAATAATTCATCGTTGTATTGAAATTTATCTGTAAAATTGATTTTACAAAGATACTTTTAAAAGAGTAATAACAAAAAAATACGAGTTGTAAAATGGTCAGATAAGTATTTCACTATTCCAAATATTATCTTCTCACAATTATTTTTTTGGAAAAATTCCCGTTGGCAGTCTCGATTTTTAAATTATAAAATCCTGTCGCTAGATTTTCAACATTGATTGAAAGCTGGCTGCTGCTTAAAGGATTTTTATATTTTCCAATAAATTTTCCGTCTATTGAATAAATCGAAACCGAATGAATGTCATTGTTATTTGGCGAATTAATGGTAATGAGTTCTGAAGTTGGATTTGGATAAACGATAACTTCGTAAGTATTTTTGAACTCGTTGACGGAAAGTAATTTGTCAGTATAACAGGTCGAATTAACTATGTTTTGAGTTTTGATTAGATCCGCTATTTTATTATTTGAAAAGCCAGTATTAGTGGTTTGATTATAAAACGTTAAATCTAATGTTTGGTTGCTTGCTCCAAACCAATCTTGAAGGATTGTACTAAAAACTCTTCTGTTATCATGCTGGACTGTTCGAACTTGATAATTATTTGCCAAAACGGCTTCAGATAAATTAATATTTGTCCCAGAGATTCCAGGATTAATGGCGCTCCCAAAAACAAACATCGGGGCGATTTCTCCGTGATCCGTACCTAAACTTGCATTTTCTCCGGCCTTTCTTCCAAATTCGGAAAAGGTAACCGCCACAACATCATTGGCCATGTTCTGATTATTTAAATCCGTGATGAACGTATTAATCGCCTCTGATATTTGAGTCAAAAGAGTGGCATGATTCCCTAAATGAGTCGTATTGTTTGCCGCTACTTGCAAGTCATGAGTATCAAATCCGCCAACTTTAACTAAATAAACTTTGGTCTGAAGGCCTCCGGAAATAAATCGCGCCACTGTTTTTAATTGATTGGATAAACTGGTATTAGGATATGTTAATGAATTAGAACCGGAATTAAAGGAACTCGAAATGCTTTGAGCATAAGAATTTGTAGAAGCATCATTATTAATTATGTATTTAATTAAACCTCCATATTCTGAATCTGGGATGTTTGCCGGCGGTTGTCCGCCTAAACCATTCACCACAGAATAAAATCCAGATAAATCTTGTCCGTTAATGTTTAAGGACATGCCGTGTTCGACTTCTCCATGAAAACCGAGTGAATTGTCACTACTGCCAAGTTGAATTCCTAAAGGAAAATTTGAATTTAAATATTCAGCATAAAAATTCTCAAGAAATCGTCCTGTCCATCCACTATCCAAATTATTATTGGCCATAGTGCCATCTCCTCCGGTTAACCATAAATCGGTTGATTTAAAATGGGATTTGTCTTGTGATGGGTAGCCAACGCCTTGAATAATCCTCATAAATCCTTTGTCATATAGGCTTTTAAATCCAGAGAGAGAAGGATGTAATCCTACTTGATTGGCTATCGTCAAGGTTGAGTCAAGATTAATTATGCCATTTGTCATTCCAACATTATTAAGTTTAATGTTAGGTCGCAATGTCGCGTATGTATCATATTGATTGATAGGTACAATGGTGTTTAATCCATCATTAGCCCCGGATAGTTGAATTAAAACTATTTTTTTTGAGCTGGAATCAGGACAGCTTGTCATGCCTGTTGATTTGAAAAGTGCAAAGACTTCTGTAGGCAATAATGAAAGTGCGCTAGCAGTTGAAGTCAATTTAATGAAATTTCTTCTTTTCATGATATTTGTTGTTTTGTTATTAATGAATGAAATAAACTAAACAGTATAGATTCGGGGTCTATTAATATTTGGGTCGCTAAATTAATTTTTGACAATACTTAAGCATTTAAGATTTAAGTTCTCTTAAGTATTTTGATTGTTAAATAGAAATTTTAAATAATACTAAAACATTTGAGATTCGGGAGCTCTTAATATTTTGGTAACTAATAGCTTTAGTCGAGACTCGACTACCGAGCTATTATTGGTGCTAATAAAATTATTCCAGGATTCAGTCCAATAATAATTAGAAAGACCTTGCAGAAGAAATGAATTCATAAAGTAGTTAATACGATCAGAGTCGGCTTCCTGAGCGAAAAGTGCGTTGCACAGTTCAGAAGTTAATGTAAAGGAATTCGAAGGATTTGATACAATTCCAGTGTTTTTTAGCAGATCTGAAATATTTATTTTAGTGGCAATATTACTGTTGCCACTAATCCTGTTTACCCCGTCTAGTAATGATTCTCCTAACCTGTATTTTGCGATTAACGTTGAAGATGAAATCCAAGTTTTATCAAAATCAGGAGCCTGATAATAGGCAGCATGTCCGGCAACACTTTCAGGTTCAAATAGAATCATGTTGGAACGTACAAAAAAGCTATTGTTGACGAAATTCCACCAAAAAACATTGTAAAAGTTTAATGGATTTGAAGCAGGGTCTGGAATTGCGGCTTTTAAATAAGTGCATATTTCGGATAGTTGCTGGAGGGGGGATTTTACTATTCCGCCAATAGTTTCGTCGGTAGTATTGCTGTCATCCAAATCGTAAAAATGCTGACTTTCTAATAATTTTCGAATTATGGGCACAATTTCATAGCTGTTGTCATAGAGATTTTGCGCCAGAGGAACAATAATGTCGTTTTCTACTTCCGCCGAAATATTGCTTTTTACAAAGTAGGTATATATTTTTCTACAAATATTTTTGGCTGTAGCCGGTTGGTTGAAAACCATTTCAATATAATTATCTAATTCGGTATCCATCGAAGCAGCGTCAGTTGCAGAAGCAATTATTTTGTTGTTAAAAGCACCGCTAAATGTTTTAGAACTGGTGTTGTGATCTGAGAATTGATTATACCCTTTTGGAATCCCCGTTCCAGAATCGATTATAGATCTGTCAGATTTTCTTTTAAATCCGGTTAATAGCCTTGCTGTCTGAATAATATCAGATTCCGTATAGTTCGTGTAATTTCCAGTTGCAATTTGTACGCCTTTACCAATGGTAAATAATTCTAGAAATTCGCGGGCATAATTTTCATTTGGGGAACTTTTTACATTTGAACTATTACTCAAAAAGCAAAGCATTGAATTATTAAGAGTCATTTTTTTCGCCAACTTTTTGTAATTTCCATAGGAATAAAATAAAAGCAACCGGATATAATCATAAAATTCAGTTGCTGATCCAAATACATCGGTGTTTTTAATTACTGTAAAACGGGTGGAAAGAAAATGAGAAAGCTTAAATTTTAGTGTGGGACTATTTATGGCATTATACCACCACCAGCCAGCTACAATTGTGCCTTTGCCATATTGATTGGGAAATGAAGTGGCTAAATTTGCGGATTCAGTCCAAAAACCATCTGGAGCAGTGGTTGGCAAAGGGTCATATGGTAAGTTTAATACAAGGGGATTATCAACTAATAATAGATCTAACGCTTGGGTAGGAGTTAGTTTAGAATATTGGTCTATCAAAGCCTTGGTGTAAACAAAAGTTGCTCTTCGCAACAAATGTTTAGCGTTTTTTACACCTAAAACTGTAGTATTTGGATTTAGTGAAGCCATAATTGTACGATTTTCATTATCCTTTACTTAAAGTTAGGAATAAATAAATTCAATACACTATTTTTTCGATTAACAGATTATTTTAGTCGTCTAACTGGTTGTTTTTTAGAAAATTATATGTTTTTTTTAAGATTTCAATTATAATTTTTGCAATTGCGTTATTAAGATAATTAGTGCATTCAATAGGTCAATTACAAATTAATGTCCAATTAGCAATTGTCAAATCCGAATTCTGTATCTTTGCCCATTATTTTAAACACGAAAATAATGATACAACTTCACGATAAACAATTTGTTCCGTTTATTTCTGCTAAAGAAATTGAATTTGCCATCGCAAAAATGGTTGCGCAAGTTGAAGACGATTTTGCAGATGAAACGCCTGTTTTTGTGGGTGTCTTGAATGGTGCCTTCATGGTCGTTTCTGATTTTATGAAACTTTATAAAAAACCATGCGAGGTTTCTTTTATAAAAATGGCTTCTTATGAAGGGACTTCTTCAACGGAAGAAGTTAAACAATTAATAGGACTAAATCAGGATTTAACAGGACGTACAGTTGTTGTTATTGAAGATATTGTGGATACCGGAAATACTTTGGTAGAATTAAAGGCATTATTCAAAAAACAAAATGTAAAGCATTTTAAGATAGCAACACTTTTTTTTAAACCAGAAGCATACACAAAAGACATCAAAATAGATTACGTTGGGATAAGAATTCCTAATAAATTTATTGTCGGTTATGGTTTGGACTATAATGGATTAGGAAGAAATTTACCCGAAGTATATAAACTAAAAGAATAACTACCCAACAACATTATGACTAACATTGTTTTATTTGGAAAACCAGGAGCAGGAAAAGGAACTCAAGCAGAATTTTTAAAGGGAAAGTATAAATTAACACATATATCTACTGGAGATGTATTTCGTTTTAATTTAAAAAACGATACGGAACTAGGGAAACAAGCAAGAGTTTATATGGATGCTGGCGATTTAGTGCCAGATGAATTGACTACAAAAATGCTTATCGATGAGGTAAATAAACATCCGGATACAAACGGAATTTTGTTTGACGGATATCCAAGAACGATTTCACAAGCTGAAGCTTTAGATGCATTTCTTACTTCCATTGATTCCAAAGTTGCCGCTACAATTGCGCTTGAAGCCGATGATGAAATTTTAATCCAAAGATTATTGGAAAGAGGGAAAACAAGTGGTAGAATAGACGATCAAGATGAAGAAAAAATCAGGAATCGCTATCAGGAATACAATGAAAAAACAGCTCCTTTGATGGGGTATTACAAAGAACAAGGAAAGTTTTACGCCGTAAACGGAATAGGAACAATTCAAGAGATTACGGAGCGTTTAAGTGCCGTTATTGATAATTTATAGGAGCAATCACCAGCTGTACGTTACAAGTCCTCGCTTAAAAAACTATTTTTCTAAGCCATAAAAGGAGCTTCCTCCGGTCGCTCTTTTCTATCAAGAAAAATAAGTTTTATAAGCTGCGGGCTTTTCTCTACCATCTGGGCTAAAAAAAAATATGGAAATACTCATAATATTTTTTCTAATACTATTAAATGGGGTTTTCTCCATGTCTGAAATCGCATTGATTTCGGCAAGAAAGAACAGATTAGAAACTGCTGCCAAAAAAGGAAATAAAAGTGCAAAAATCGCATTGGATTTGGCTAATTCGCCAAATAAGTTTCTGTCAACAGTACAAATAGGAATCACCCTGATCGGAATTCTTACCGGTATCTATAGCGGTGATAAAATAACTAAAGATGTAGAAGCGTTTATTAAAGGATTTGAAATGCTAACACCCTATGCGCACCCATTAGCAGTAGGAATTGTTGTTGTAATATTAACTTTTTTCTCTCTTGTCTTGGGAGAATTATTACCTAAGAGAATAGGTTTAAATCATCCTGAATCTATCGCCAAAGCAGTTGCATTGCCTATGAAAATAGTGTCAATAGTTACAGCGCCTTTTATTTGGTTGTTGACTCATTCTACAGAATTTTTACTGAATATTTTAAAAATTAAACCTACAGCTGACGGTAAAGTAACTGAGGAAGAGATAAAGGCTATTATCAAAGAAGGAACTGAAGGTGGAGAAGTTCAGGAAATAGAACAAGATATCGTGGAACGTGTTTTTCATATTGGTGATAGAAAAATAAATTCCTTAATGACCCATAGAAAATCAGTGATGTTTTTGCCATTGCATTCTAATAAGGAACAGGTTAAAGAGTTTATGCTTAAGGAATTACACTCTATTTATCCGGTATATGGAGATAATTATGATGATATTGTTGGGGTGGTAAACCTGAAAAATATTTTTGCTCATTTTGAAAATGAAAATTTCAATCTGGCAGATATAATGACGGAAGCTCCTTTTATGATGGAGCAAACTACGGCGTATATTGCTCTTGAGAATTTCAAGAAAACAGGAATTCATTATGCATTTGTTTCTGATGAATATGGTGTTTTTCAAGGTGTAATTACTTTGAATGATATTTTGGAAGCCTTGGTAGGAGATGCTTCTGATTTTTATAAAGATGATTTTCAATTAATTGAAAGAGAAGATGGTACTTGGTTAGTAGATGGTCATTATTCATTGCACGATTTTTTAACGTATTTTGAATTGGATGAATTGATAAATGATTATGAAGTAACTACGGTGAGCGGATTGATAATGACGGAGCTTTCTCATATTCCAAAGCAAGGTGAAAAGTTGATTTGGCAGAAATTTGAGTTAGAAGTCATTGATATGGATGGCGTTAAGATTGATAAAGTAATGGTGAAATCATTGCACATGTAAAAATAGTTTATAGGATTGAAGAACTCAAAATGAGTACTGAAACTATAGTTGAAAATTGAATATTAGAAAAGATGACAGAAGGGAATTTTGTAGATTACGTTAAAATATATGTTTCTTCCGGAAAAGGAGGGAAAGGATCTACGCATTTGCATAGAGAAAAATTTATTGAAAAAGGTGGGCCAGATGGTGGAGATGGTGGTCGCGGTGGACATGTTTATTTAGTTGGGAACAAAGGTCTTTGGACATTGTTTCACCTTAAATTTGCACGACATATTAAAGCCGGTAATGGTGGTGATGGCAGTGGGGACCGAAGTACAGGTGCGGATGGGGACGATAAATTCATCGAAGTGCCCCTAGGAACTGTCGTAAAAGATAAAGAAACTGGAGAAATCTTATTCGAAATCACTGATGACGGTGAAAAACAAATACTTTCTCGCGGTGGAAAAGGTGGTTTAGGAAACTGGCATTTTAGAAGTTCAACCAATCAAACGCCAAGATACTCACAACCTGGATTACCTGGAGCTGAGATGGATGTTATTCTGGAATTGAAAGTTCTGGCCGATGTAGGTTTGGTAGGTTTCCCCAATGCAGGAAAATCAACGCTACTATCAGTATTGACTTCAGCTAAACCAAAAATTGCGGATTATCCGTTTACGACACTAAAACCAAATCTTGGAATTGTAGCGTACAGAGACTTTCAGTCTTTTGTAATTGCAGATATTCCAGGAATTATTGAAGGCGCTGCTGAAGGAAAAGGATTAGGACATTATTTCTTGCGTCATATCGAGCGTAATTCAACTTTGTTATTTTTAGTACCAGTGGATACGCCGGACATTAAAGCAGAATATGATATTTTAGTTAATGAATTGACGAAATACAATCCAGAAATGCTTGACAAAGAGCGTTTGTTGGTAATTTCAAAATGCGATATGCTCGATGATGAGTTAAAGGCAGAACTAAAAGTCGAACTAGACGTCGCCTTCAAAGATGTTCCTTATATGTTTATCTCATCTGTTGCCCAACAAGGATTAACAGAATTGAAAGACAAGTTGTGGAAAATGTTGAATGACTAAGAAATAAGTTTTTATAAAAATAGAATCCGTCTCGTTATCTAATGAGGCGGATTTTTTTATAAAAAGATAAACCTTTCATAAGGTTGCTAAATTACAATTATAAATTTCCCTATTTTTGAAGTATGAAACATTTACTAGTAACCTTTTTGTTATTTCCGATGATGATGTGGGCGCAGTCCAATTTTGATACCGCAGAAAAATTATTCAAAGAAGAAAAATTTGATCAGGCACGACCTATTTTTGAAAATTTCCTAAAAAGTAATCCGTCTAATCTTAAAACTATCGAATATCTGGGAGATATTGCCGGACGAAATAAATCTTGGGATATAGCGATTGGTTATTATAAAAAACTAAAACAACTCAGGCCTTCGGAAGCCAATTATTATTATAAATATGGAGGTGTTTTAGGGATGAAAGCTACCCAAGTTAATAGATTCAAAGCACTTGGAATGATTGATGAAGTTAGAGGATCTTTTGAAAAAGCAATTGTTTTGAATTCAAAACATATTGAAGCGCGTTGGGCACTAATCGAGTTGTATATACAATTACCTGGAATTGTTGGCGGGAGTCAGTCTAAAGCCATTAAATATTCGAATGAATTAATGCGGCTTTCTCCGGTAGATGGCTATTTGTCAAGAGGGCATATTGATGAGTACTTTAAAAGATATACTTCAGCCGAACAACAATTTAAAAAAGCAGTAGTCATTAGCGGTTCAAAAATGAGCTACCAAAAGTTGGCAAATTTGTATAGAAACAAAATGAATGAGCCAGAAAAAGCTAAGATAGTTTTGGAACAATATAAAAATAAAAAATAGCAAATCAGTTAAAAGAGATGACTTTCAACTTATTTAAAAATTCAATAACCATAAATTATAAATTAAAATGCGTACACATTTTATAGCTATCGGTGGGAGTGCTATGCACAACCTTGCTTTAGCATTGCATAACAAGGGATATCAAGTGTCAGGAAGTGATGATGCTATTTTTGAACCGTCAAAATCAAGATTAGACAAAAAAGGAATTTTACCTCCAGAATTAGGTTGGTTTCCTGAAAAAATTACTCAGGATATTGAAGCAGTAATTTTAGGAATGCATGCCAAAGCCGATAATCCCGAACTATTGAAAGCACAGGAATTAGGATTAAAAATATATTCCTATCCTGAATTTCTTTACGAACAATCCAAAAATAAAACACGCGTAGTTATAGGCGGTTCTCACGGGAAAACTACTATAACTTCGATGATTTTGCACGTGATGCATTACCATGATAAAGCGGTAGATTACATGGTTGGCGCACAACTGGAAGGTTTTGATACGATGGTGCATCTCACCGAAGAAAATGATTTTATCGTTTTGGAAGGAGATGAGTATTTGTCTTCGCCAATAGACAGAAGGCCAAAATTTCATTTATACCAACCGAATATTGCTTTGATTTCCGGTATTGCTTGGGATCATATCAATGTTTTTCCAACGTATGAAAATTATGTAGAACAGTTTGAAATTTTTATTGGTAAAATCACCAATGGCGGAATTTTAGTGTACAACGAAGATGATTCTGAAGTAAAACGTGTTGCCGAAGCTGCGACTAATCCAATTCGTAAATTAGCCTATCATACCCCGAAATATAGCGTAAACGATGGTGTTACGCTGCTTGAAACTCCCGAAGGCGATATGCCAATCGAAGTTTTTGGAGCACACAATCTTAATAATTTGGCTGGAGCCAAATGGATTTGCCAAAATATGGGTGTTGATGAAGCTGATTTTTATGAAGCTATCGCCAGTTTCAAAGGCGCATCAAAACGTTTGGAAAAAATTGCGGAAAGCAAAACCAAAGTAGCTTACAAAGATTTTGCTCATTCGCCCAGTAAAGTGGCGGCAACTACAAAAGCAGTAAAAGAACAATATCCGAACAGAACTTTAGTGGCTTGTTTAGAATTGCATACCTACAGCAGCTTGAATGCTGAATTTCTTAAAGAATACGAAGGAGCGCTCGAATATGCAGATAAAGCGGTTGTGTTCTATTCGCCAGATGCTGTTAAAATAAAGCAATTGGAAGAAGTGACTTACGAACAAATCGCAAATGCATTCAACAGAAAAGATTTAATTATTTATACGAATCCAAAAGATTTTAAACACTATTTATTCAACCTGAATCTTGAGAATTCTGCCTTGTTATTAATGAGTTCCGGTAATTACGGCGGATTGAATTTTGATGGGGTAAAGGAATTAATTAAGTAATTATTCAATTGTGTAGAAATGAATGATAAAATAACGGTCAGTAAAACGAATAATGAAAACATAGATTTCGTCAATTTGGTAGCTGCATTAGATACCGGTTTGTGGGCGTGTTATCCAGAATTAAAGACAAATTATTGGGGAAATAATATCATAGAATTAAATTCTAACGTTGTGATTATTTATCTTGATAATAAAGCTGTTGCCTGCGGTTGTTTCAAGAAACAAGATGAAAATACAATTGAAATAAAACGTATGTTTGTTTCTCCTGAAGCGCGTGGTTTGGGTTTGGCGAAAAGAATATTGCAGGAATTGGAGCTTTGGGCAAAGGAATTAGGATATGGGATTTCTGTTTTAGAAACGTTGTATAAACAAAAAGAAGCTATCGGTTTGTATCAAAAAGTGGGTTATATAATTGTTGAGAATTACGAACCGTACGTGGGTTTAGAGAATAGTATTTGTATGCAGAAACAAATTTAAATTGTAAATGAATGGCCGAAAATTCCTTTTTCCCTATTACTAATTGGTCTGAAGACGACAAACCGCGTGAAAAACTAATGCTGAAAGGTAAAAGTGCTTTGAGTGATGCTGAATTGATTGCCATTTTGATTGGTTCAGGAACCCGCAATGAATCGGCAGTGGATTTGAGTAAAAGAATATTAGGAAGTGTTGGTCATAATTTGAATGCACTGGGAAAATTATCTATTTCCCAGTTGATGAATTTTAAAGGAATAGGGGAGGCTAAAGCCATTTCAATAATTGCGGCATTGGAATTAGGAAGGCGGAGAAGGGCAGAGGATGCCGTAGAGTTGATAAAGATAACGTCCAGTAGAATGATTTTTGAGATCATGCAGCCAATAATTGGAGAACTTCCTCATGAGGAGTTTTGGATTGTATATTTGAATAATTCTAATAAAATAATTTCAAAATCACAACTAAGCAAAGGCGGTATAACCGGTACTTTAGTTGATGTGAGATTAGTTTTTAAAACGGCACTTGAGATGGGAGCCACAGGTTTAATTCTTTGTCACAATCACCCTTCAGGAACATTGATTCCAAGTGAAGCTGACAAACATATTACGAAGAAGTTAAGGCTCGCGGGAGATAGTTTGGAAATAAAAGTACTAGACCATTTAATTGTAACAGAAATGAATTATTTTAGTTTTGTTGATGAAGGAATATTTTAGAAAATAAAAAATGAACAACACGAATATAAAAGATATCTTCTTTGATTTAGATCATACGCTTTGGGATTTTGATAAGAATTCTGAATTGACATTTGAAAATATCTTCAATAGAAATCATCCAACAATCGAAACTAAATTTTTCATTGAAAAATATGTTCCAATAAATCAAGCGTGTTGGAAGCTATATCAGTATGATAAAATTACGCATCATGAGTTGCGCTACAATCGGTTGAAACATTCTTTTGATGCGATCAATTATGCGATTTCTGACGAAGAGATTGAAAGTATTGCTCAGGAATACATTCAATTATTGCCTGAAAACAACCATCTTTTCGACGGAGCTTTTGAGATTTTGGATTACTTAAATCAAAAATATAAGCTCCATATTATTACCAATGGTTTTGCCGAGGTGCAATATAAAAAACTAAGCAATTCTATGATTGGAAGTTATTTTCATACAATTACCAATTCTGAAATGGCAGGAGTTAAAAAACCGAATCCTATTATTTTTGAATATGCCCTTGATTTGGCTAAAGCCAAAAAAGAAAGCAGCATTATGATTGGTGATTGCCTCGAAGCTGATGTTCAGGGTGCTCTAAATGTAGGATTAGACGCCATTTTTTTTAATGGAAGTAATGCCCAAGTCGAACAGAATATTAAACAAGTCAATCATTTGTTAGAACTAAAAAAATACTTATAATTATGAAAAAAAGAATTTTAATTTTACTGTTGTTGGTTGTTAACTATGGTTTTTCACAATCGGTAAATGATTATAAATCGGTAATAATTCCCTTGAAATTTGATTTTACTAAGACTGAAAATCAATACCGTTTGGCAACTTTATCAAAGTTTAATTTAAGTAAAGCAGGGTTTGAGGCTTATTATACTAATGAAGCAATAGGCGAGGAATTCAATAACAGATGTAGCTTGTTGTATTTTGACGTAATAAAAGAAAAATCATTTTTGACAACAAAGCTTCATATTGTTTTTAAGGACTGTAACGAGAAAATTATTTTTCAGTCCGAAACAGGAATAAGTAAAGAAAAGGATTTTCAGCTCGCTTATACCGAAGCTTTAAACAAAGCATTTGTATCGATGTTTGCTTTAAAATATAAATATAAAGGAATCGGAACAATCAATACGCAACAAGAAGTAAAAACTGGTGCAGTTCCTGTGGCAATTCCTTACAAAAGTAATAATGACACCATTATTATTGATAAAAGTAATTCCAATTTATTTTATGCTCAACCTATAACGAACGGTTTTCAATTAGTTGATAGTTCGCCAAAAGTGGTAATGAAAGTTTTTAAAACATCAAATGCCAATTGTTACATTGCTGTAAAAGGAAATACGCAAGGTGTTTTAATAGCAAAAGACAATCAGTGGTTTTTTGAGTATTATCAAAACGATAGTCTAATTTCAGAAAAAATAGAGGTTAAATTTTAAATAGTTTGTTTTTGTAGAGATGCACTGTAGTGCATCTGAGCTAATTTTAATATCCATATTTATCTTTCCAGCGATTTTTAAGAAATTCTCTTATCGAATTTTCTCTGGAATTATTTCCTGGAATATACAAAGGTTTTTTACTGACAGCGTCGGGTAGAAATTCCTGTTCTGCAAAATTGTTTGCAAAATCATGTGAATATTTATACTCATCACCATATCCTAATTCTTTCATTAGTTTCGTGGGCGCATTGCGTAAATGTATTGGAACCGGTAAATCACCAGTTTGTTTTACAAGTTGTTGAGCCGTTCCAATTGCCAAATAGGAAGCATTACTCTTTGGAGAAGTCGCTAAGTAAATCGCGCATTGACTCAATATAATTCTGCTTTCCGGATAACCGATGGTTGTAACAGCCTGAAAAGTATTGTTGGCCATAATAAATGCGGTAGGATTGGCATTTCCTATGTCTTCACTAGAAAGAATAAGCATGCGTCGTGCAATAAATTTTACGTCCTCACCGCCTTCAATCATTCTGGCTAACCAATATACCGCGGCATTTGGATCACTTCCACGAATTGATTTTATAAAAGCAGATACAATATCATAATGTTGTTCGCCACTTTTGTCATACAAAACAGTATTTTGTTGCACCAGTTCAAAAACGCGGTCGTTAGTGATGATAACTTCGTCTTCATCGGAGGCATTTACGACGAGTTCAAAAATATTTAATAGTTTGCGTCCATCACCTCCAGAAAGTCGCAGCAGCGCCTCTGTTTCTTTAAGTTTAATGTTTTTAGTTCCTAAAAATGCATCTGTTTTTAAAGCGCGATGCAATAAAGTCTCCAAATCACTTTTCGTAAAAGCATTCAAAACATATACCTGACAACGGGATAGTAATGCGGGAATTACTTCAAAACTGGGATTTTCTGTCGTGGCGCCTATTAATGTTATCCATCCTTTTTCTACAGCCGCCAAAAGGGAGTCCTGTTGTGATTTGCTAAAACGATGGATTTCGTCAATAAAAAGTATTGGATTTCTGGCGGTAAACAGTCCACCGCTCTGTTTTGCTTTTTCAATAACCTCACGAATATCTTTAACACCAGAATTGATGGCGCTCAAAATATAAAAAGGACGTTTTGATTCCTGCGCGATTATTTGCGCTAAAGTTGTTTTTCCTGTTCCCGGTGGTCCCCAAAAAATTAGAGAAGGAATAATTCCTTTCGCAATTTGTTGTGTCAATGAACCATTAGGGCCAACCAGATGGGATTGACTGATGTAGTCTTCTAATTTTTGTGGTCGAATGCGTTCTGCAAGTGGTGCTTCCATTTATTTTTTTAATCTGAAATCTGAATTCGTTAATCTTATATCCTAAATCAAAAATATAACTCTGGTAAAATTACTATATTTATTTGGAGCTATTTCCAGCTGTACACTATATCTTTTATATCTCGTTGAAAAAACGAGATATATAAGGATGCCGTTTCCATCTGGGCTAAGGAATCGCACTAAAAATCCAGTTCAAGTTGTTATATGACAAAATAGCATTAAATTGCTTTTGGATAAATTTTTGATTTTAAAATAACCAAGAACAATAAACCTAAAGTTACTAATGGATAATCATTTCAAATTCACCAATAAAGTTTTTGGACTTCCGCTTTTTTTTGTGCTATTCTTATGGTTTGTATTTTGGCTTGAAATACGATTTGATTTTGATTTTGTTGAATATGGGATTTATCCAAGGGAGTTTTCTGGCTTACAAGGAGTTTTACTTAGTCCTTTTATTCATGGTGATATTGAACATCTTTACAATAACTCAATTCCATTACTAGTTTTATTAGCGGCTCTGCAGTTTTTTTATGCCAATCAGTCCGTAAAAGTTATAGGATTTGGAATTTTACTTTCGGGAATGATTACTTGGGTTATTGGGAGAGACAATTACCATATTGGAGCAAGTGGTTTAATTTATGTATTGGTGAGTTTTATTTTCTTCAAAGGGATACAAACACAGTATTATCGTTTGGTGGCTTTGTCTCTAGCCGTAATTGTTATTTATGGTGGTTTGGTTTGGTATGTCTTTCCTAGTCCCGAGACCTCAGGAGAAAAAGCAATTTCATGGGAGGGCCATTTGGCTGGATTGATAACGGGTTTTGTCTTGTCCTTATTTTATAAAACACCTGAGTATAGAAAGTTAATCAAATACGATTGGGAAAAACCAGATTTTAATCCTTCGGAAGATAAATTTATGCAGCGTTTTGATGCCAATGGAAATTTTGTCAATCTTCCGCTTCCAGAACAAACAGACGAGGTAGCTGGCTATTATTCTTCTGATTTTCCGGTGGATTATAAAATCATTTTAAACGAAAAAAACGAATCAAAACCGGAGTCATGATTCGTTTTTATTTATGCGTTTAGTATCCCTTCCCATTGGGAAAGGCGAGGGATGGAATTAACTTCTTTGTCTTACTGCTTCATATAAAAAAGCACCACAAGCAACGGATACATTCAAAGAACCAATGGTTCCAAACATTGGTAGTTTTGCTTTTTCATCTACAATTTTAAGTACAGATGGATTTACTCCACGGTCCTCAGATCCCATAATTATCGCTACTGGTTCATTTAAATTGATGTCATAAATATTTTGATCTGTTTTTTCGGTTGCGGCAACCGTCTTAATTCCGCTTGCTTGCAAAAGAAAAATAGCGTCTTTTATATGTTCCACTTTACATATTGGAATATTAAAAACCGCACCTGCAGATGTTTTTACGGTATCTCCGTTTACTGGTGCTGAACCAGCTTTTTGTACTATGATTCCGTTAACACCGGTACATTCGGCCGTTCTGATGATAGCTCCAAAATTACGCGCATCCGATATTTGATCCAAAATTAAAAATAACGGGTTTTTTCCGTTTTCAAGTACAGATTCTATCAAAGATTCTAAGTCAAAAAAGGAAATAGGGGAGATAGTAGCCACCGCACCTTGATGGTTATTAGGGGTAAGTCTGTTTAATTTTTCAACGGGAACGTACGAGAAGTTAATGTTGCCTCGCTTCATCACTTTCATTAAGTCTTTCATCAGTTCGCTGCTCGCTTCCTTTTGAATATAGACTTTGTCTACTGTTGCGCCCGCTTGAATGGCTTCAATTATTGCTCTAATCCCGAATATTTGGTGTTCTTTTTCCATGGTGCAAATATATAAAAAAAAGCCACTCATAAATTGAGTGGCTTTGAAAATTCAGTTAGTTAACTAAAATTAATTATGCACTTCTGTTTTATCCGTTGCTTTTGGAAATGGACTTGGAATATTTGCAGCGTTAGCATTTATTTCATCTTGAGAATAAATTAAACGTTGTGGTGTTCCAGTGAATAAAGTATTGATTTTGATTTCAGCAATATTATTCGTTCTTCTGTAATCCGTGAATGCTTCGTAGTTACCGATGAAGTAGATGTATCTTTCTTCATAGATTTCTCTTAATAAAGCATTTTGATTTGTTAAACTACCTGTAGCGTTTTCCATCCCAGCACTTGCAAAATCAGCTGCTACATAAGGATCGTATTTGTATGCTAACCCTTCGTAACCACCGTTTGTGTTACCAATAGAATACCTAGTATTTAACAAAGCTCTGTATGTGTTGTAAGATGTTAAACCTGCTGCAAAAGAGGTTCTTGCATCTGCTTCAGCAATAATTAATAACATCTCTCCGTAAGTTACAAGAGGCATGTTAGAATCAGATCCAAATCTACCAGTTTCAAGACCGTTATCCAATCCGTTTATGTTTAATTCTGTACCTGTGTAGATGAAAGCAAGACGAGCTGTTTCATCAGTTTTACTATTAGTTCTATTTTTAGTAGATGTCTTATTTAAAACTGTAACTGCATAACCTGTTCCATCCATGTAACCTTGTCTTTCGTATTCTAAGAATTCGTAGAAAGGGTTAAAGTTTTGTTGAGAAGTAGTACCGTAAAAAAGGGCTTTAAAGTCATTAGCTGGAGCATTGATTCCAAGTAAAGCATTTGCTCTAGCTAAAGGATAATTCTTAACGTGTAAATAATATCTTGCCTTGAGCGAATACGCTAATTGAGTCCATTTTGCCGTGCTTCCACCATAATAGATGTCAAGTGCAGAAGGTATAGATCCAGCTTTTCCTAAGTTAGCAATTGCATCGTCAAGTAGTGTCTGCAATTTTGCGTACACTGTTGACTGCTTGTCAAATTTTGGTTTGTTATTAGGGTTGTTAGTTGTAAATTCAGAATATGGTATGTCTCCCCATAGAGAAGTTGCTGTACCCATACTGTTTGCTTCAACAATTTGCAACGCCGCTAGCATCTTAAAATTGTTTTCTTCTATTGCTTTATCTTGAGTAATACGAGCTTGTGTTAAGAAGTTTACATAAAGTAAATCCCAAGCAGAATCTGAATCTGCTGATGTATTGTTATTCCAATCATTCAAAGGAATGTATTGTCTGTCAACTCCAGTTCCTTGACCTAACCATAACATTGTATTTCTTACATTGTTTGTAGTTTGGAAATACTGGTTAGCTAATAAAACAGATTGAAATATGTTTTTAGCTTGCGCATCATTTGCAGATAGTTTATTAGGATCCTCATTAATATCCTCAACTAAATTGGTACAACTAACTACTGCAAAAGCAAATAGTATGGGTGTGATGTATTTGTTCAACTTTTTCATTTTTTTTAGAATTTTAGGTTTAGTGAGAAAATAATTGATTTAGTATTTGGACTGTTGAAATATTGAAGTCCTCTACCGTTCGACCCACCTGTTAAGTTTGATTCTGGATCTTGACCTAATGTTTTGTCTTCAGTCCATAACCATAAGTTTCTTCCAGTTAGAGAGAAAGTGATTCCTTCTAATCCAGTTTTGTCTAAGATATTACGATTAGTTACTTTGTAAGCTAAAGTTGTTTCTCTTAATTTAACCCAAGTTGCTGATTTTACAAATTGTTCAGCTACTGCTCCAAAACCACCACCAAGTCCTGTATACCATGATTGATTAGCTAATCTTGGACCTGCTCCATAATCTACAATGTTACCACGTACGCTATAAGTACCATCAGAGTTTAACCAACCTTGCGATATAGCTGTCCTTCCGTTTGAACCTGTAAGTGCAGTTGCTTCTGCTGCAGTTAAATTAAGTATGTTGGCAGTTTCTAATGATTTACCAAATACATTTAAAGCTCCATTTGTTCCATCCCATAAATCACCACCAACTGACGCGTCAAATAATACGTTTAAAGAGATTCCTTTGAATTCAAATGTGTTGTTTAAACCTGCTCTAAATTTAGGGTTTGGATCTCCAATAACTCCTTCTGTAGCTGATGCTGTTGGGAATCCTCTAGAATCAAGGATTAGTTCTCCAGCAGCATCTCTATCCCAACGACCTGCCCATAGTACTCCTAATGGTTGGTTTAATACAGCTCTTGATGAAGTTCCTGCGAATCCATTCAAAAAAATTGACTCTGATCCTATTAATTTTGTAACTTCATTCTTGTTAGTTCCAAAAGTTCCTGTTACATTCCATTTGAAAGCAGAATTTTTTAAGATAGACATATCTAAATCAATCTCCAATCCTTCGTTTTCGATTTGTGCAAAGTTTCCGTAAAGACTACTAACAGATGAAGATGGATTTGCAGATGCAGCTACCAAGTTATCTTTTGTAACGTCAGTATAGTAAGTTACTCCTAAATTAAGTCTGTTGAAAAAACCTAATTCGATTCCCGCTTCATATTGTGTTTTGATCTCTGGTTTCAAGAAAGGATTTCCAGCTAGAGATTCTCTTTCGTAACCACCGTTATAAGCAGCAGCGTCGTAAGCAGGTCCCCAAGATTCTGTCCCAGTAGCTCCAGTAATATAAGTAGAACCATTGTAAATTCCTGGCATAATAGATACTTGTCCGTATGTAGCTCTTAATTTACCATAAGTAAGTACATCGCTTTTTAAATGATGTGTAAATAGGTATGACAATTCAACTGACGGATAGATGTAAGTTTTTAAATTTGGATCTAAAGCTGAGGATGTTTCTGCTCTAGCTCCAATGTTTGCATTTAGGTAATCTTTGAAGTTCAAAGATGTTGATACAAATGCAGCATTTGTTTTTGTATTACTTCTATTTAAATAAGTAGTTCTGTCAGCTAACAATGAATTTGAATAAGCAAATTTAGCAGTGTTTATTAAGAAGTTTTTGTAATCACCACCTCTAAATACTGTATTGATTTCAGCTATGTTGATACCTGCAGTATAATCAAGTTTTAAGTCATCAGTAAGGTCAACATTACCAATACCCATTAAATCTACATTGTATTGTCTATGAGTAACACCGTCTTCTGATGCATAACCTCCACCTCCGTTTTCAGATGAAAAGATTGGGTACATTGATTGTCTGTCATCTGTATAGCCATCTACGTTTGCACGTCCTAATACTTTGAATTTATCTGTAAACGAATGCTCTAGCGAAATACCTGCAATATATCTGTTTACAATGTTTGGATTTTTTTGAACATCAGTACTCCAAAACGGGTTGTTATATATAGGGCTTTTTACTGTTTCACTTGTCCCTAGGTCTCTTCTATAAGATCTATGGCTTCCTATTGTACCAACACCTGCAGCAGTAAAGTTTGTACCAAGGAAATCTCTATTGTCAAAATCTGCAGCTGTTCTGTAAAGCCCTAAAAGTAATCCACTTGTGTTAGATCCTTGTTGAACTCTGTTAGATTCTGAGGTAGAATAGCTCATTTTTCCTGTAAATGTAGTCTTGTCTCCTAGTTTGTAAACCGTATTGAAGTCAATATTTGTTCTCTCGTAAGAGCTATTTCTGATTACACCGTCTTGTTTCGTGTTACCTATACCTAAGTAAAAACTTCCGTTTTCACCACCCCCACTTAAGGAAATGTTTTGGTTGCTTGAGTGACCTGTACCAATGATACCGTCGTAGTTTGAATCATTAAAGTTTGCAGTACTGTTTTTTTTAGTAATTGCATAGTAAGTGTTTCCTCTGTCTGAAACAAAGTAAGAACCTGCTGTGTTTACAAGATCTGCGGCTCCGCTTCTTCTACTAATAAGATCTCCGTATGATGCTCCAACATTTCTAGCAAAAACATTGTTATTACCTTGTCCAAAAAGGTTTTGAGTTTTGAAACGTACATTAACTTCGTCAATTGAGTAGGAAGAATTAAGTTCTACAGATAGTTTTCCTCTTCCTTTTTTAGTTGTAATAAGTACAACACCATTTGCAGCTCTAAAGCCCCATAATGCGGATGCCGAAGCTCCTTTAAGGATTGTTACACTTGCAATACTGTTTGGGTTAATGTCGTTAATCCTGGATTGTTGGTTAACTCCACCAGTTTGGTTTCCGTTATCAAGTTCTTGTCCTGAGATTGGAATCCCATCCACAACATATAAGGGTTGTGTGTTTCCTGTGATTGTGTTTTGCCCACGTATTTGAACGTACGATCCAGCTCCAGGGTCTCCTGAACTAGAGACAACATTCACGTTTGAAGCTTTGGCAGATAAAGCATTTAATAATCCGGATTCTCCAGTAGTAGCTAACACCTCTCCTTTTACTTTAGACGAAGTTGAATTAGATAACTTCTTTTTTGTTTCAACCCCAAATACGTTAATTACAACTCCTTCAAGTTCTAATGCGCCACTTGCTAATTTAACATTAACAGTAGCCGAATTAGCAGTAACTTCCTGGGTTGTCATCCCAATGTAGCTAAAAATTAAGACTTGGCTTGATGTTGCTCTGATAGAATATTTTCCATCAAAATCAGATTGTGTTCCAGATTGTGTTCCTTTCACTAATACACTCACGCCTGGTAAAGGCAATCCTGCATTATCGGAAACAGTTCCTGAAACGGCTCTTTCTTGCGCAAAAGTTAGTTGCGCCACAAGTACTACTAGGAGTACTAAGAATCCATTGAACTTTAGTTTCATTTTTAATTATTTTGATTAGTTGTGTCAAATATCTTAAAAAGATGTTAATTAAACGGTATTTATTTTTTTTTTTTTGTGAAATGGCGCAGTTTTAAGCAGGTTTATTGCTATTTGTAATAAAAAAAATTGTTTTCATTTGTAAAAGTTTCTGTTTAAAAATTGAAATTGCTGTATCCGTGGAACTTTTATTGTGCTATTTTCTTCTTAATGCACTGAAAATATTTTAGTCTGTAATACTACAGTCGCTAAAGATTTAATATTGTTTTGGCAATTTTTATTTTTTAAAAAAATTTTGTAAAAGAGGTTTGTGATAATTGCTTAAATAGTATATTTTTTAGTGGTATTGGGGGTAGTCGGTTGCATCTTTTCTTTTCACGGTTCAAAAAAAAGGCTCTCCATTTGGAGAGCCTTTTAAAACATAAATTATTTTTATTTACGTTACATACCAGAATGGACCTTGTGTTGTAACTTGAGCAGATTTCAAAATAGGCACATTACCTGATTTAGCATTGTACTCTTATAGAGGATATATTAATCTGTACTTTAAGTCCTATCGGCGTTTTAAAAAGATAGGGAAGTTCAAAACTTCCTCTAAACGTTTTTTGATCGTTGCCGTCGCTTTTCCAGTAAAGGGAAAGTTGCTCCCCATAACATAAAATGTTATTTAAGGTTACTTCTAGGTCTTTCTATTTTGATATTTTGCCACAATACCAACCACATTTTTAAAATAGTCCAAAGAGATCTGGTATAATTCCGATATAGTATGAAAATTATCCGATTTTTATTGGACTATATTGACCCGAGCGATAGTGAACAGGTGAAGCAATACATAATCGGTATTTTTTTTTATCGTCTTACGTCTAGATTATCGCGCCAATTCTGAATAGCAGGCATACTTAAAAAAAGAAAAAAAAACCACCAGCAATGCTGATGGTTTTTATATAAATTAAGTGATAATTAGAATTTATCCCAAAAAAGTTTTGTTGTTTGTTTGTCACCTCCTATTGCAGTAGATGCTGCAGTATAGTTGATTTTATTCAAGTTTTGCTCGTTAATAGGGTACGTATATCTCGTTGGAACTGGATCTTCAGATACAGCTGGCAAGTTAAAGCCTGGGAAATCATAAGTTCTCCAAGCAGTCCATGCTTCGTAACCTCTGTTATACATGGCTAACCAAAGTTGCGTTCCTATTTTAACTTTATAACTTCCAGGAGCTGTTGCGTAATTAACTTTTGGATTCAGTAAATAAGCAGCCACGTTAGGAGTTCCCCAGTAGTCAAATGATGCTGTAATACCAGCATTATAAAACCCAGCAGCGGTAGCAGGTGTTCCAGAAATAGAACGTTCCGCAGCGTCTGCCAAGTAAAAGCAAACTTCTGAGTAATCCAATAGAGATGCAGGATTAGTAGGATCTGTTATTCTAGCACTTACATGAGTGTAAGATGAAAAACTATTATTATCACCATAAGGGCCACCAACATATACTCCAGCTCCTAAATTTTCATCAAAATAGAAAGGTCTTCTAGGATCATTAAGCGCATTCATCTTGTCAACCAATGTATTAGCAATAACAAAATCTGATCTTCCAGATTGTACTAAATCAACCCAAACAGGATTAGTATTAGGAGTTGTGCTAGAATAAGCTAAAGCAGCATTATCAGCGTTTGATGTAAATACTCCACCACTTACAGCTGCTTTAATTGCTGCAGTTGATTTCGCAGCCAAAGCTGGAACATCTGCAACTCTAAGGCCCATTCGTAACATTAATGAATTACCGAATTTTTTCCATTTACCGGGATTACCACCGTAGATATTATCTGCTGCGCCAAAACCGTTATCGGATAAATTTGGAATTGCAGCAGTTAAACGTGAAAGTAAATCTCCATAAATCGTTGCTGCATCATTGTAAACAGGCAATACAAATTCACCTGCGTTTAATGCTTGAGTATAAGGAATATCTCCGAATGTTTCAACCATTTGCGCCCAAGTATAAACTGCCAATATCTCAATTTGAGCATTTCTAGTTTTTTTGGTTTCAGCTGATATACTGTTATCTGCATCATTATTTGTTTTTGCAGTTGCTAAATCCAACAAAACATTTCTGTACATTTCACCCCAATGGTTTTGTGGGATATTACGAGTATTAAAATCGTAATTGGCCTCATCTACATAGGTTGTTTCTGTCCAATGCTGACCTAACATCCTAAAGATATTAGTATTTACATTGGTACTTGTCATTTGATCAAATAAACTCTTGGTTGCAGAATTGAATAAAAAATCTGAACTGACCTGAGTAGGGTTCTTTGGATCTCTATTTTTATCTTCATATTGGTCATCAGATTGACATGAGACCATTAAAGTAATAATAGTTAATGTTGTTAATATTATTTTTTTCATAATTTAATTTTTTAAAACTGTAGTTTAAGACTTGCTCCGACTTCTCTTATAGATGGATAAGCTCCAGATTGGTATCCTTGAACATTCCCAGAACTTAGACCAGCTTCTGGATCTGCATATGGAGTGCTTTTATCGATAATCCATAGATTTCTTCCAATTAAAGATACAGCAATATTAGTGAATGGTGAATTTTCTAATGTTTTAGTATTAAAATTGTAAGTCAAACTTGCTTCACGCAACTTAACATAACCGGCATCATAAACGTGAAGTTTATTAGGAGCTCTTGCATAACCCCAAGCAGTTGTATATACACTACCACTTGCTCTTACCTGATTTGGTGTTCCGTCAGGAGCAACACCTGGCAAAATAAAACCACCACTGGTAGCTCCGTAGTTTCCAGGAGTACCTACAATTGGGTTTCTAACTGGGTTCCCCAATTCATTATCAGCAGCTGAGAAGTCATACATACCTGTTGCATAACCGTACCAAGTGTCAAGAGAGAATACATCTCCACCTTTTTGCATGTCAATTAAGAAACTTAAACTTAAATTTTTATATGCAAAAGTATTAGTAAGACCCGCTTTCCAATCTGGGTTGATGTCTCCAATTACAATATTACTTGCACCTGTTCTTTGATAAGTTCCAATTCTTGATCCAGAACCTGTTTGGTTAACAATGGGTTGGCCATTTGCAGCATAAATAAAATCACTACCTCTAATGGTTCCGTAAGGTTGTCCAGGCGTTGCATTAATAGAAACACCACCTTGTAATGATGCTAATTGTAAGTTTTCGATACCATTAAGTAATTCAACAACTAAACTTTTATTTTGAGACCAGTTAAGATTTAAATCCCATTTGAAATCATTCGTTTTTAATGGTGTTCCATTAAGTTGAACTTCAAGTCCTTTATTTTCGATAGTTCCGGCATTTAAAACCGCTGAGTTATATCCTGTCGCTGTTGATAATGGAATACTTGTAATTTGGTTTACATTTAAATCACGGTAATAAGAAACATCAAATCCAAGACGTCTCTTAAAAAAGGCCATTTCTACACCAAATTCATAACTTTTTTGTCTCTCTGGCAAAAGGTTCAAATTATTTTGAGCGCCAGGGTTTGAAGCAATACCAGTTCCGTTAAATGGAGTTCCAATATCGAATGTATTGAAAACTCTATAAGGAGTCGTATCGTTACCAACTTCAGCGTAATTAGCTCTTAATTTACCAAATGACAACCAGTCTGCTTCAATATATTTAGAGAAAACTAAACTTCCAGAAACTGAGAAATAGCCATATCTGTTGTTTGCTTTCGGTAAATTAGAAGAACGGTCAGTTCTGTAGGTTCCCTCTAAGTAAGCAAAATCATCATAACCTAAACTTGCTCTTATGTAAGCACCATCAACCATGCTGTTTGCATCGTATTCACCAGGAGCAAGAATTGGGCTAACACTGTTTGAAAGTGAATAAAGACCCGCTTTGTTTAAACCTCCGTT
The DNA here is from genome assembly GCF_042787345.1 of Flavobacterium xylosi. Taxonomy (NCBI): domain Bacteria; kingdom Pseudomonadati; phylum Bacteroidota; class Flavobacteriia; order Flavobacteriales; family Flavobacteriaceae; genus Flavobacterium; species Flavobacterium xylosi. The sequence continues at coordinate 87,445 of NZ_JBHZPZ010000011.1, forward strand.
GGTCGCCGCAAAAATACTGTTTCTAAGATTGTTTCTTACATTGTAACCAATGTTTCCTTCTAAATTTAATTTTTCAGTTAAATCTTTATTGAAGTTTAACATTAAATCATAATTATATTCAGAAACATTATTGTTGAATCTTGAATATTTAGATACTTCTGCACTTCCAACATTTGTTCTTTCCTCTTGCAATTCGCTATAGGTGTCGAAAGAAAATCTACCCAATATACTCAACCAGTCAGTCAACTTATCTTCTAAAGCTACATTACCAAAGTATCTTGATCTTGTATCTGTCTGATAATTTTCATAGAAAGTCCAGTATGGATTGTCAGAGTAAATTGGTTTTAAATTAGTAGAGGAATTAGGATTCCAAGTGATATTCTGTCTTGTAAGAAAATAAGCCGCTTTTTGTTCGTCAAAATCAACGTTCATTTGGTTCCATTGTCTAAACTGTTGCATCACGTTACCAGAGGAATAACCTGTACCGTTTCTACCTTTTCCATCAGTTTTTACAAAATTGAAACTTGCAGAAGCTTTTATTTTCTCAGTTAAATTATGAGATCCTGTGAAAGAGATAGTATTTCTTTTAATACCACTGTTTGGTAAGCTACCTTCTTGTAATAAATTAGTAAAACCTAATCTAAAAGAACTTTTATCATCTCCACCATCTAATGAAACAGAGTTTACAGCAGTACTACCAGTACCCCAAACAGAATTCGGATTTGCTTTACCAGCTACCCAAGGAGTCGCTTTTCCGAAGGTTTCAGTTAATTGAGGATAAATGGAATTCCATTGGTAAACCAATAAAGACGGATTAAATGCAGCTCCATAAGAAGCATCTTCTGTAAATGGCGTAAATAAATCTGTAAAATTACCATCTCCATTTAAATCTGCATTTGTGAAATAATTATCTCGAGGTAAGGTTGCTCCCGACTGATCTTCCCAATAAATTGCTTCATCATTAGCGTCAGTACCAATTTGATCCTGATAGTAAGGACCATAACCTGCTCCATATTTATTTTGATATCTAGGCAAAGTTTCTTTGTCTGCAGTTCCCAAAGTTAAACTTGAACTAATAGTGATTCCAATTCCTTTTTGACTTTTACCTTTTTTAGTAGTAATCATTACAACACCATTAGAAGCGCGAGAACCATAAAGTGCAGTTGCAGCAGCTCCTTTTAAAACGTTGATTGATTCAATATCGTCAGGATTGATGTCTGATGCGGCATTACCGTAGTCATAACCACCTCTACCAGCTTTTTGATCGCCTGTGTTTGAGTTGCTATTGTCTATTGGGACACCATCAATTACAAATAAAGCCTGGTTGTTACCAGCAATCGAGTTGTTTCCTCTAATAACTACTTGTGTAGAACCACCTAAATTACCAGAAGTTTTAATTTCTAAACCTGCAACTTTACCAGATAGCGAGTTTACAAAGTTAGAACTTTTTACCTTGGCTACAGCATCACCTTTAACCTCTTGGGTTGCGTAACCTAGAGATTTTTTCTCTCTTTTGATCCCTAAAGCTGTTACTACAACACCTTCAAGTTCTAATGCATCGCTAGCTAATTTAACATTGACATTTGATGAAGTAGCCATTACTTCTTGGGTTTTCATCCCAATGTAGCTGAAAATCAAGACTTGGCTTGATGATGCTTTGATAGAATATTTCCCATCAAAATCAGTTTGTGTTCCAGATTGTGTTCCTTTCACTAATACGCTCACACCTGGTAAAGGCAATCCCGCATTGTCGGAAACAGTTCCTGAAACGGCTCTTTCTTGCGCAAAAGTTAGTTGCGCCACAAGTACTACTAATAGTACTAAGAATCCATTGAACTTTAGTTTCATTTTTAAATATTTTGAATTAGTCTCGCAAATTTCATAATAATTTGTTAACTTTCCTAGGAAATGCAATTGTTTTTTAAAATTTAACATTATAACAAATGTTAACTATAGTGTTATAAAAAGTTAAGTTATTGTTATTGTTTTTTCCATTTACAATAGCTAATTTCAATAAACCGTTTTTGGTTAGAAGTCCTAGACCTAGTCCTATTGATAACAGTTTTTCTTTCTGAGAGTTTATTTGAATTATTGTTCTGTCTTGAGTGAATCCAAGATCTATGACAGTGTGAATGTACAGACTGGGAGATAATATATGTCTGTATTCTGTTAAAATTGTAGTTAAAAAATTTGCCTGAAGGCTGTTTTCTTCAAATCCTCTTATGGAGTTAATGCCACCGAAACGGTATAATTCATTTATTATATACCTTTCGCTTTGTAAATAGTAATTCTGGGTTTTTATGTTGATGCTGTTTTTTTTATTTAAATAAAAATTATGCATTGCCATTATTTCTATGTAAAATTGTTTGTTTAATCCAATTTCTTCGGCTTGGTTGGTTTGGTCTCTTTTTCCGAATCCTAGGTTAAATGAGATAGAGGATTTTTTTGTAAAGAGTGAAATGCTATTGTTATTTTTTATGTATTCAAAATTTAAAGTTGCAAAAGAGTTTTTGTAATCGCGTAATTGTGTACTGTTTGTATTCTGAATGTCACTGGATTCAGTGGATTGGTATCCTAAATAAATATGGGTATTGTAATTGACAAAATAGCCTAGGTCAATAGCTGTTTTTGTGTTTTGGAAGGTGCTGTCTTGTTTAAAAATGTTAATTTGTGCTTTTAAGCCTATCGGGCTTTTGAATAAATAGGGTAATTTAAGGCTGCTCTCAAAGCTTTTTTGTTTGTTTCCGTCATTTTTCCAGTAAAGTGAAAATAGTTCTCCTGTGTGTAATGTATTTTCTAGAGTTATGTCTAAATAACCGTTGAATGCAATTTTTTTGTTTTCATTATTGGAAAAGCCAATAAATCCATCAAAAATATTTGATTTTCTTTTTTCAAGATATATGTATGCTTTGGTGGTGTCTGCCGTAAATAGAATTTCCGGATATTTAATCTGTTTTACAAATCCAAACTTTTCAAAATCATCATGAATTTGTTTAAGGATTTCTTTGTTGAAAGTTTTGTTCAGGTATTTTTTGTTGATTTGTTTTAAATAACCTTTCGGGAAATTCATTTTCTTATTATCGGTGGTTTTAACAACGATTGAGTTTAAAGTTCGCTGTTTATCTGTTTGATAAATTAAATCTGCAAAAATGTTTCCGTTTTTATTTTTTATGTTGATTAGTTTCAGTTTTGCTAAAGAAAATCCCTTTTGTTCTAATTTGTGTATTGTTTTAGTCAAAAAAAATTCCGTTTCTTCATATGGAATAACGATTGTGTCTGATTTTGTATTGGTTGCAATTAATTCTTTTAATTCAATATTTGTACCTATATATATATGAATGTATTTTATCCTTTTTCCTAATCTAAATTTTGAAGTGTAGCTAGAGTCTTCTGTTTTGATATTTTCGAGTATTTGCTTTTCAATATATCCTATTTTTGAGAGCTTTTCGGATATAACGCTGATCTCGTCATTCAACGATTTTAAATTTTTGTGTTTTGAAGTGTAATTTAAAGAATCAATCGTTTTTGTTTCGGAGTTGGAGCTTCCAATTATGCGTAACTGGAAGTTTTGGGCATTACAACTCAGTCCAAAATGTAAAAAAAGAAAGAAAATAAGTAAAGATTTCAAATGAATATAAATTTTAATAAAAGTACTGCAAATATCTGTGGTTTGTAATAAAAATCAAATGGCAAAATAATCTTATTGAAAATTAATAGTTTAACGTTTGTAGAGTGAAAAATATTTTCTACATTTGCAACCCCGTAAAAAGCGGGAATTTAATATAATAAGAAATTTTTAGTATTAATTATGCCAACAATTCAACAATTAGTAAGAACAGGAAGAACTCAGATAACTAAGAAGAGTAAATCGGTTGCTTTAGATTCTTGTCCTCAAAGAAGAGGGGTTTGTACGCGTGTTTACACTACAACACCAAAAAAACCAAACTCTGCAATGCGTAAAGTAGCGCGTGTACGTTTGACAAATGGTAATGAAGTGAATGCTTACATCCCTGGTGAAGGACACAATTTACAAGAGCACTCGATAGTATTAGTTAGGGGTGGAAGGGTAAAAGATTTACCAGGAGTTAGATATCACATCGTTCGTGGTGCGCTTGATACGTCAGGAGTAGCAGGAAGAACGCAAAGAAGATCTAAGTATGGTGCTAAACGCCCAAAAGAAGCAAAAAAATAATTTAAAAGGTTATTCTTGTAGAGGCGCGATTCATCGCGACTGTATTGGTGTGACATTTTATTAAAAAAAAGACATGAGAAAAAGAGCGGCAAAGAAAAGACCACTTTTACCAGATCCAAGGTTTAATGACCAACTGGTAACACGTTTTGTGAACAACTTGATGTGGGATGGAAAAAAATCGACAGCGTTTAAAGTATTTTATGATGCAATTGACATCATTGAGTCTAAAAAACAAGATGCGGAGAAACCATCATTAGAAATTTGGAAAGATGCATTAACCAATGTTATGCCTCACGTAGAAGTACGTAGTCGTAGAGTAGGTGGAGCTACATTTCAAATTCCAATGCAAATTCGTCCAGATAGAAAAATTTCTATGGCGATGAAATGGTTAATTCTTTATTCGAGAAGAAGAAACGAAAAATCTATGGCTCAAAGGTTAGCTTCGGAATGTTTAGCTGCGGCTAAAGAAGAAGGTGCTGCCGTTAAGAAAAGAATGGATACTCACAAAATGGCAGAAGCTAATAAAGCATTCTCTCACTTTAGATTTTAATTCTTAAGAAATGGCTAGAGAACTTAAATATACAAGAAACATAGGAATTGCTGCTCATATTGATGCTGGTAAAACAACAACAACGGAGCGTATATTATTCTATACTGGAAAATCACATAAAATTGGTGAAGTGCACGATGGTGCTGCGACAATGGACTGGATGGCACAAGAGCAAGAAAGAGGTATTACAATTACTTCTGCTGCTACAACTTGTGAATGGAATTTTCCAACTACTCAAGGTAAAGTTTTACCTGAAACATTGCCTTACCACTTTAATATTATCGATACACCGGGACACGTTGACTTTACAGTTGAAGTAAACCGTTCTTTGCGTGTGCTTGATGGTCTGGTTTTCTTGTTTAGTGCTGTTGACGGTGTTGAGCCGCAATCAGAAACGAACTGGAGATTAGCAGATCAATACAGAGTACCACGTATTGGTTTCGTTAATAAAATGGATAGACAAGGTTCTAACTTTTTGATGGTTTGTCAACAAGTAAGGGATATGTTAAAATCAAATGCAGTTGCGATCACTTTGCCAATTGGTGAAGAAAATGATTTCAAAGGTGTTGTGGATTTAGTTAGAAACCAAGCTATTGTTTGGGATGAAGAAGGTATGGGAGCAACTTACGAGATTGTGCCTATTCCTGAAGATATGCTTGACGAGGTTAAAGAATACAGATCGATTCTTATTGAAGCAGTTGCTGATTATGATGAAAATTTGTTGGAAAAATTCATGGAAGATGAAGACTCTATTACTGAGGAAGAAATCAATACTGCTTTAAGAGCTGCTACTATGGATATGGCTATCATTCCGATGATCGCTGGTTCTTCTTTCAAAAACAAAGGAGTTCAATTCATGTTAGATGCAGTATGTAAATATTTGCCGTCTCCAATGGATAAAGAAGGTATCGAAGGAATTCACCCTGATGATGCTGAATTATTAGAAGAAGATCAAACTAAAATTTTGCGTAAGCCAGATGTTAAAGAGCCATTCGCTGCTTTAGCATTTAAAATTGCTACTGACCCATTCGTAGGTCGTTTAGCTTTCTTCCGTGCTTATTCAGGACGTTTAGATGCAGGTTCTTATGTTTTGAATACACGTTCAGGAAATAAAGAAAGAATCTCTCGTATATACCAAATGCACGCTAACAAGCAAAACCCAATCGATTATATCGAAGCAGGTGATATTGGAGCTGCCGTAGGATTTAAAGACATTAAAACAGGAGATACATTGTGTGATGAAAAACACCCAATTATTCTTGAGTCAATGAAATTCCCTGCGCCGGTAATTGGTATTGCAATTGAGCCTAAAACTAAAGCTGACGTTGATAAAATGGGTATGGCCTTGGCTAAATTAGCTGAAGAAGATCCAACGTTTACTGTTAGAACTGATGAAGCTTCAGGTCAAACGATTATATCAGGTATGGGTGAGCTTCACTTAGATATCTTGGTGGATCGTATGAAACGTGAATTTAAAGTTGAAGTGAACCAAGGTGAGCCTCAAGTTGAATATAAAGAAGCTTTCACAAAAAGTGCAGTTCACAGAGAAACTTACAAAAAACAATCAGGTGGTCGTGGTAAATTCGGTGATATCGTGTTTAAACTTGAACCAGCAGATGAAGTTGATGGAAAAATTCCAAAAGGATTACAATTTGTTAATGCTGTAAAAGGTGGTAACGTTCCTAAAGAATACATTCCATCTGTAGAAAAAGGTTTCAGAGAAGCTATGAAAACCGGTCCATTGGCAGGTTATCAAGTAGACAGTTTGAAAGTAACTTTAACAGACGGATCTTTTCACCCTGTCGATTCTGATGCGCTATCTTTTGAGTTAGCTGCCAGAATGGGGTATAGAGAAGTTGCTAAAGCGGCTGGTGCTGTGATTCTTGAGCCAATCATGAAAATGGAAGTTATTACACCGGAAGAAAACATGGGGGATATCGTAGGTGATATCAACCGACGTAGAGGTCAGGTAAATGACATGGGTGACAGAGCTGGTGCTAAAACCATTAAAGCAGATGTGCCATTATCTGAAATGTTTGGATATGTTACTACGTTAAGAACACTTTCATCAGGTAGAGCAACTTCTACAATGGAATTTTCGCACTATGCTGAAACGCCTGCTAATATTTCAGAAGCAGTAATCAAAAAAGCAAAAGGAAACGCTTAATCTTTAAGAAAATGAGTCAAAAAATCAGAATAAAACTAAAATCTTACGATCACATGTTGGTAGACAAGTCTGCTGAAAAGATTGTAAAAACTGTAAAAAGTACTGGTGCAGTAGTAACAGGACCAATTCCATTACCAACTCACAAAAAACTTTTCACTGTACTACGTTCTCCGCACGTTAACAAAAAAGCGAGAGAGCAATTTGAAGTAATGTCATACAAGAGATTAATTGACATTTATTCATCATCATCTAAAACTATTGATGCTTTGATGAAACTTGAATTGCCTAGCGGAGTTGAAGTAGAGATCAAAGTTTAAGTAGCTTACTAGTAAGAAAAGGGCACTTTATTTAAGCGAAAATTATTTTTTAAGATTATTGCAAAAAATGTTATACATTTGCACTTCTTAAAAAATAGGATTCGCTTAAATGTTGTGTTCTATATTTATATTTAATAATTAATAATTAATAATTATGTCTGGGTTAATTGGTAGAAAAATCGGCATGACTAGCATTTTCGACGAGAACGGGAAAAATATTCCTTGTACAGTAATCGAAGCTGGACCATGCGTTGTTACCCAAGTCAGAACCAAAGGTGTTGACGGGTACGAAGCGTTGCAACTTGGTTTCGATGACAAAAACGAGAAACATTCCACAAAAGCGGCTTTAGGTCACTTTAAGAAAGCGGGAACTGTAGCTAAGAAAAAAGTCGTTGAATTCCGAGATTTCGCAACTGAACAAAATTTAGGGGATCTTATAGATGTTTCTATTTTTGCTGAAGGAGAATTTGTAGATGTACAGGGTTTATCTAAAGGTAAAGGTTTTCAAGGGGTTGTAAAACGTCACGGTTTTGGTGGTGTTGGTCAAGCAACTCACGGTCAACACAACCGTTTAAGAGCGCCAGGTTCTGTAGGAGCTTCTTCTTATCCATCTAGAGTATTCAAAGGAATGCGTATGGCTGGAAGAATGGGAGGAGACAATGTAAAAGTTCAAAACCTTAGAGTTTTAAAAGTAGTGGCTGAAAAGAACCTACTTGTTATTAAAGGATGTGTTCCTGGATGTAACAACTCTTATGTAATCATTCAGAAGTAATGGAAGCAAAAGTATTAGATTTCAACGGAAAAGATACTGGAAGAAAAGTTCAACTTTCTGATTCAGTATTTGGTATAGAACCAAACAATCACGCAGTATACCTTGATGTTAAGCAATATCTTGCTAATCAAAGACAAGGAACGCACAAAGCAAAAGAAAGAGCTGAAGTAGCGGGAAGTACACGTAAGATTAAAAAACAAAAAGGAACTGGTACTGCTCGTGCGGGTAGTGCAAAGAATCCATTGTTTAAAGGTGGTGGAACAGTTTTCGGACCAAGACCAAGAAGTTATTCATTCAAATTGAATAAAAGCTTGAAACGTTTGGCTAGAAAATCTGCTTTCTCAATTAAAGCAAAAGAATCAAATATTATTGTTCTTGAAGATTTTAATTTTGAAACGCCAAACACTAAAAATTTCATCAATGTTTTGAAAGCTTTAGAGTTAGAAAATAAAAAGTCTCTATTTGTGGTGGGTGATTCAAATAAAAATGTATATTTGTCGTCACGCAATTTAAAGGGCTCTAGCGTGGTAAGTAGCTTAGAATTAAGCACTTACGCTATCTTAAACGCTAATAGTTTAGTGCTTTTAGAGAGTTCTTTAGAGATAATTGAGGAAAATTTAAGTAAATAATAGGATATGAGCATCATAATTAAACCTATAGTAACGGAAAAAGTAACCAAAGAAAGTGAAGTTTTAAACCGCTTCGGATTCGTTGTTGACAAAAAAGCAAACAAAGTGCAAATTAAGAAAGCTGTTGAAGCTGCTTATGGAGTAACTATTTTGAGTGTTAACACGATGAACGTAAGACCGGATAGAACTACTAAATACACTAAAAGTGGTTTAATCAGTGGAAAGACGAATGCAATTAAAAAAGCAATTGTTCAAGTACAAGAAGGAGAAACAATTGATTTTTACAACAATATCTAAGATAAAATGTCAGTAAGAAAATTAAAACCTATTACCCCAGGTCAGCGATTTAGAGTTGTGAATGGTTATGACGCCATTACAACTGATAAGCCGGAACGCTCTTTGATAGCGCCGATAAAAAACTCTGGTGGTAGAAATAGTCAAGGAAAGATGACCATGCGTTATACGGGTGGTGGTCACAAGCAGAGATATCGTATTATTGATTTCAAACGTACAAAAGAAGGAATTCCGGCTACAGTGAAATCAATCGAATATGATCCAAATCGTACTGCATTTATCGCATTGTTAGCTTATGCTGATGGTGAGAAAACTTACGTTATTGCTCAAAACGGATTGAAAGTTGGTCAGAAATTAGTTTCTGGTCCTGAATCTCAACCTGAAATTGGTAATACTTTACCTTTAAGTAGAGTTCCTCTTGGAACTGTAATTTCTTGTATCGAATTGAGACCAGGACAAGGGGCTGTAATCGCTCGTTCTGCTGGAACATTTGCTCAATTAATGGCAAGAGATGGAAAATATGCAACAATTAAAATGCCTTCTGGGGAAACGAGATTAATCTTGTTGACGTGTTCGGCTACAATTGGAGCAGTTTCTAATTCTGATCACCAATTAGTTGTATCTGGTAAAGCAGGTAGAACAAGATGGTTAGGAAGAAGACCTAGAACAAGACCTGTTGCAATGAACCCTGTCGATCACCCAATGGGTGGTGGTGAAGGACGTTCTTCTGGTGGACATCCACGTTCAAGAAATGGAATACCAGCTAAAGGTTATAGAACTCGTTCTAAGAAAAACCCGAGTAATAAGTATATCGTAGAACGTAGAAAGAAATAATAAGATATGGCACGTTCATTAAAAAAAGGACCTTTCGTTCACTATAAGTTAGACAAGAAAGTTCAAGAAAACATTGCAGGTGGAAATAAAGGAGTGGTTAAGACTTGGTCTAGAGCTTCTATGATTACTCCGGACTTTGTTGGACAAACAATCGCAGTTCATAACGGTCGTCAATTTGTACCAGTTTACGTAACAGAAAACATGGTAGGTCACAAATTAGGAGAATTTTCACCAACTAGATCTTTTAGAGGTCATGCTGGAGCAAAAAATAAAGGTAAAAAATAAGAAGCAATGGGAGTTCGTAAAAGAGAAACAGCAGATGCGAGAAAAGAGGCTAATAAGTCTATTGCTTTCGCAAAATTGAATAACTGCCCTACTTCACCTAGAAAAATGCGCTTAGTAGCGGACTTGGTAAGAGGTCAGAAGGTAGAAAGAGCACTAAACATCTTAAGATTCAGTTCTAAAGAAGCTTCAAGAAAATTAGAAAAATTGGTTTTATCTGTAATTGCCAACTGGCAAGCAAAAAACCCTGACGCTAATATGGAAGAAGCAGGTTTATTTGTTAAAACGATTACAGTAGATGGTGGAATGATGTTGAAAAGACTTCGTCCAGCTCCACAGGGTCGTGCGCACAGAATAAGAAAACGTTCTAATCACGTAACAATCGTGCTTGGATCTATTAATAACACACAAGCAATTTAATACAAGATGGGACAAAAGACAAATCCAATTGGAAATAGACTTGGTATCATCAGAGGATGGGACTCAAACTGGTATGGTGGAAATGATTACGGTGATAAACTTGCCGAAGATCACAAAATCAGAAAGTATATCCATGCTCGTTTATCAAAAGCTAGTGTATCAAAAGTAATCATTGAGAGAACTTTGAAACTTGTAACCGTTACTATCACTACTGCTAGACCTGGTATCATTATCGGAAAAGGCGGACAAGAGGTAGACAAGTTAAAAGAAGAACTTAAGAAAATTACTGACAAAGAGGTTCAAATTAACATCTTTGAAATAAAAAGACCTGAACTTGACGCGTATCTAGTTGCTACAAGCATCTGTCGTCAAATCGAAAGCAGAATTTCTTACAGACGTGCAATCAAAATGGCTATTGCTGCTTCTATGCGTATGAACGCAGAAGGTATCAAAGTTTTGATTTCTGGTCGTTTGAATGGTGCTGAGATGGCTCGTTCAGAAGGTTTCAAAGAAGGTAGAGTTCCTCTATCAACTTTCAGAGCTGATATTGATTACGCACTTGCTGAAGCACATACTACTTATGGTAGAATGGGTATCAAAGTGTGGATCATGAAAGGTGAAGTTTATGGAAAGAGAGATCTTTCTCCGCTTGCAGGAATGGATAAAAAACAATCCGGAACTGGTGGTGGTAAAGGTGGCGATTCTCCTAGAGGAGACAGAAAGCCTTTTAATAAAGGTGGAAAACCAGACGCTCGTAAACGAAAGTAAATTTTTAAACTAAAGAAAAATGTTACAGCCTAAAAGAACAAAATACCGTAAGGTACAAAAAGGTAAAATGAAAGGAAATTCTCAAAGAGGACATGAACTTTCTAATGGAATGTTTGGTATTAAATCTGTACATGAAGATGGAATGTTCTTAACCTCTCGTCAAATCGAGGCTGCGCGTATTGCTGCAACTCGTTTTATGAAGAGAGAAGGACAATTATGGATCAAAATATTTCCAGACAAACCTATCACTAAGAAGCCTCTTGAGGTACGTATGGGTAAAGGTAAAGGTGCAGTTGAGTATTGGGCTGCCGTTGTTAAACCCGGAAGAATTATGTTTGAAGTTGGAGGAGTACCTTTGTCAGTTGCAAAAGAGGCGTTGCGTCTTGCGGCCCAAAAGCTTCCAGTAAAAACTAAATTCGTCGTTGCTAGAGATTTCGAAGCATAATCTATATTATATTATGAAACAATCAGAAATAAAAGATCTTTCTGCAGCGGAGTTGCAAGAAAAGCTTAGCCAGACTAAGAAAACATATGCTGATCTAAAAATGGCTCACGCTATTTCGCCAATTGAGAACCCACTTCAAATTAGAAGTGTAAGAAGAACAGTTGCTAGATTAGCTACAGAACTTACTAAAAGAGAGTTACAATAACTGTATTCTGCTGAAAGATGGAAGAAAAAAGAAATTTAAGAAAAGAAAGAGTTGGTGTTGTTACTTCGGACAAAATGGATAAATCTATTGTTGTTGCAGAAGTAAGAAAAGTAAAACACCCATTATACGGTAAGTTCGTGTTGAAAACTAAAAAGTATCACGCACACGACGAAACGAACGACTGTAACGTTGGAGATACTGTAAGGATTAGCGAAACGCGTCCTTTAAGTAAAACCAAATGTTGGAGGTTAGTTGAAATCCTAGAAAGAGCTAAATAATTATGGTACAACAAGAATCAAGACTAAAAGTAGCAGATAACACTGGAGCAAAGGAAGTTTTAACTATCCGTGTTTTAGGAGGTACCAAAAGAAGGTATGCCTCTGTTGGTGACAAGATTGTAGTTTCTATAAAAGATACTGCTCCTAACGGAAGCGTTAAAAAAGGGGCTGTTTCAACTGCAGTTGTTGTACGTACCAAAAAAGAAGTAAGAAGAGCCGATGGTTCATACATTAGATTTGATGACAACGCATGTGTGTTATTGAATGCTGCTGGTGAAATGAGAGGAACTCGTGTTTTTGGTCCGGTAGCAAGAGAACTTCGTGAAAAACAATTCATGAAAATTGTATCATTAGCACCAGAAGTGCTTTAATTCGTTTTTAAGATGATAAAGCTAAAAATAAAATCAGGAGACATCGTAAGAGTAATTGCTGGAGACCATAAAGGTGCTGAAGGTAAAGTATTACGTGTATACCGTGAGAAAAACAAAGCGATTGTTGAAGGTGTAAATATGGTTTCAAAACATACCAAACCTAGTGCAAAAAGCCCTCAAGGTGGTATCGTGAAGAAAGAAGCTTCTATACAGATATCTAACATCTCTTTAATTGATCCTAAAACTAAGGAAACAACTAGAGTTGGTATTAGAGTAGAAGGAGATAAGAAAGTAAGATTTTCGAAAAAATCTAATCAAGTACTATAGTAATGGCATATATACCTAGACTAAAAGAAGAATATAAGAGCAGAGTAATTGCTGCTCTTAAAGAGGAATTCGGATACGTAAACGTAATGCAAGTTCCAAAATTGGAAAAAATCGTTTTAAGTAAAGGAGTTGGTGCAGCTGTATCGGATAAAAAACTAATTGACTATGCGGTTGATGAGTTAACAAAGATCACTGGACAGAAAGCAGTATCTACTATTTCAAAGAAAGACGTTGCGTCATTCAAATTGAGAAAAGGGATGCCTATTGGAGCAAAAGTTACTTTGCGTGGAGAAAGAATGTATGAGTTTTTAGATAGACTTATTACTTCAGCTTTACCACGTGTAAGAGATTTCAGTGGTATTAAAGCTACTGGTTTTGACGGAAGAGGGAATTATAACCTTGGAGTTTTGGAGCAAATCATTTTCCCAGAAATTGATATTGATAAAGTAAACAAAATTTCAGGTATGGATATCTCTTTCGTAACTACTGCAAAAACAGATAAAGAAGCAAAGTCTCTATTGACAGAATTAGGATTACCTTTTAAAAAGAATTAAGACATGGCTAAAGAATCAATGAAAGCCCGCGAGGTTAAGAGAGAAAAAACGGTAGCAAAGTATGCTGAGAAAAGAAAAGCTTTGTTAGAAGCTGGAGATTTCGTAGGTTTGCAAAAGTTACCAAAAAATGCTTCACCAGTTCGTTTGCACAATCGTTGTAAATTAACAGGTAGACCTAGAGGGTATATGCGTCAATTCGGTCTTTCACGTGTTACATTTCGTGAAATGGCAAATAACGGATTGATACCTGGTGTTAAAAAAGCATCTTGGTAAGACGTAATTTATTACGTCCTGATACAGACTTAACTTACGTTTTGTCTGTATCATAAATATTTATAAATTGGTTTCAGGTTCGATAAATAGTTTATCGAAAACCAAAACCGCAAATTGATACACATGTATACAGATCCTATTGCCGATTATTTGACAAGAGTTCGTAACGCGGTGGCTGCAAACCACAAAGTTGTCGAAATTCCTGCATCTAATCTAAAAAAAGAAATAACAAAGATCTTATTTGATCAAGGTTATATCTTGAGTTACAAATTTGAAGACAACGCTGTTCAGGGTTCAATCAAAATTGCTTTGAAGTATGATAAAGATACTAAAGAGTCAGTAATTAAAGATATCCAAAGAATTAGTAAACCAGGTTTACGTAAATATTCAAGTTCTTCAACTATTCCTAGAATCCTTAACGGATTAGGAATTGCTATTGTTTCTACATCAAAAGGTTTGATGACAGGAAAGAAAGCCAGACAGTTAAATGTTGGTGGTGAAGTAATTTGTTACGTATACTAATTTAAAGACTATATAAGATGTCAAGAATAGGTAAAAGCCCGGTTGTAATCCCTGCTGGTGTAACTGTTGAAGTTGCAAATAGTATTATTACAGTAAAAGGAAAAAATGGTCAACTAACTCAGGAGTTTTCGGACGTTACTGTTACAGTTGAAGACGGTCAAGTTCAAGTAGAAAGATCGTCTGATCACAAAGACCAAAGAGCAAAACACGGTTTGTACAGATCTTTAATCAATAACATGATTATCGGTGTAACAGAAGGTTTTACTAAGTCATTAGAATTGGTGGGAGTTGGTTATAGAGCTTCAAATCAAGGACAAAAATTAGATTTAGCACTTGGTTATTCTCACAATATAGTTTTAGAAATTGCTTCAGAAGTTGTTTTGGAAACGATATCTGAAAAAGGTAAAAACCCAATTGTGAAATTAACATCAATAGACAAACAACTTTTAGGTCAGGTAGCTGCGAAAATCAGAGGTTTCCGTAAGCCTGAGCCGTACAAAGGGAAAGGTGTTAAGTATGTAGGGGAAGTATTAAGAAGAAAAGCAGGTAAATCAGCTTAAAAAATAAGATTATGTCATTAACAAAACCTGAAAGAAGACAACGAATTAGATTCAGAATTAGAAAAACGATCAGTGGTACTGCTACTAATCCAAGACTATCTGTATTTAGAAGTAACAAAGAAATTTACGCTCAACTTATTGATGATGTAAACGGAGTTACTATATTGGCGGCTTCTTCAAGAGAAAAAGAAATAGGTAACGGTACGAACATTGAAGTTGCTACAGCAGTTGGAAAACTAGTTGCTGAAAAAGCAATAAAAGCTGGGATAGAGGTAGTAACTTTCGATAGAGGAGGCTATTTATATCACGGTCGTATTAAATCATTAGCGGAAGGCGCGAGAGCGGCTGGACTTAAATTCTAATATAGTATGTCTAATAGTAAATACAAGAATGTAGAGCTAGTAAAACCAAGTGGTCTTGAATTAAAAGATCGTTTGGTAAGTGTGAATCGTGTTACTAAGGTTACAAAGGGTGGTAGAGCTTTTGGTTTTTCTGCTATTGTAGTTGTAGGTGATGAAAACGGAGTTGTTGGTCACGGATTAGGAAAATCTAAAGATGTATCTGAAGCAATTGCGAAAGCAGTAGAAGATGCTAAGAAAAATTTAGTAAAAATTCCTTTGAATGGTCAATCAGTTCCTCACGAACAAAAAGGTAAATTTGGTGGTGCACGTGTATTCTTAATTCCTGCCTCTCATGGTACAGGAGTTATTGCTGGTGGAGCTGTTCGTTCAGTTCTTGAATCAGTAGGAATTCATGATGTATTATCTAAATCTCAAGGATCTTCAAATCCTCACAACGTAGTGAAAGCAACTTTTGATGCTTTATTACAAATGAGAAGCGCTTATACTGTTGCAAAACAAAGAGGTGTTTCTTTAGAAAAAGTTTTTAAAGGTTAATTCAAGGAAATTATGGCTAAATTATTAGTAAAACAAGTTAGAAGCAAAATCAACTGTCCTCTTACTCAAAAAAGAGGTTTGGAAGCTTTAGGTCTACGTAAAATGGGACAAATTGTAGAGCATGATTCAAATCCTACAATCCTTGGGATGATAAATAAAGTTAAACACTTAGTTTCTGTTGAAGAAGCTAAATAACAAATACTGTTATGAATTTAAGTAATTTACAACCTGCTGAAGGTTCTACACACAATCAAAATAAAAGATTAGGTAGAGGAGAAGGTTCTGGAAAAGGTGGTACTTCTGCAAGAGGTCACAAAGGAGCAAAATCTCGTTCTGGTTATTCTAAAAAGATTGGTTTTGAAGGTGGGCAAATGCCACTTCAAAGACGTGTGCCTAAGTTCGGTTTTACAAACATCAATCGTAAAGATTACGAAGGTGTTAATCTTGACACACTTCAATTATTAGTTGATAATGGAGTGATTAAAGATACTGTTGATATGACAGTTTATGTTGCTAATCGTTTGGCTACCAAAAACGAAATCGTTAAGATTTTAGGTAGAGGTGAATTGACAGCAAAATTAAAAGTAACCGCTCACAAATTTACTGCTACTGCAAAAGCTGCTATTGAGGCTGCTGGTGGAGAAGCTGTAACCATGTAATTTTTCAATTAATATGAAGAAATTTATTGAATCAATAAGTAATGTTTGGAAAATCGAGGAACTGAAAAATAGAATCCTAATAACATTGGGTTTGCTTTTAGTTTATCGTTTTGGGGCTCAAGTAACCCTGCCAGGTATTGATGCTACACAGTTAGGTAATTTAGCTGGGCAAACTAAAGAAGGAATTGGTTCAATTCTTGACATGTTTACTGGGGGTGCATTTTCTCAAGCTTCCGTTTTTGCTTTAGGGATTATGCCTTATATTTCTGCTTCTATTGTTGTTCAGTTGATGGGAATTGCGATTCCGTATTTACAAAAACTTCAAAGTGATGGAGAAAGTGGTAGAAAAAAGATTAATCAAATTACCCGTTGGTTAACAATAGCTATTACTTTAGTTCAAGGTCCGACTTACATTTATAATTTGTACAGAACCTTGCCTAGTAGTGCTTTTTTGTTAGGATTTAATTCATTTGAATTCTTATTTTCTTCAGTAATCATCTTAGTGACAGGGACAATATTTGCCATGTGGTTAGGTGAAAAAATTACTGATAAAGGTATTGGAAACGGAATTTCATTGTTGATTATGGTTGGTATCTTGGCGAGATTGCCTCAGGCTTTTATGCAAGAATTCACTACTAGGGTTACTAACAATAACGGTGGACCAATGTTATTGGTTATCGAAATTATTATTTGGCTTTTAGTTATTATTGCTTGTGTTTTACTTGTAATGGCAATCAGAAAAATACCAGTACAGTATGCTCGTCGTACAACTTCAGGGGATTACGAACAAGATTTAATGGGTGGAAATAGACAATGGATTCCATTGAAGCTTAATGCTTCGGGTGTTATGCCTATTATATTTGCTCAAGCAATTATGTTTATTCCTGCTGCTGTGGCAGGTTTATCAAAATCAGATGCATCACAATCAATTGTTGGCGCTTTTAGTAATATGTTTGGATTCTGGTATAATTTTGTATTTGCAACTTTAATAGTTGTATTTACTTTCTTTTATACTGCAATTACAGTCCCTACTAACAAAATGTCTGATGATTTAAAGAGAAGCGGCGGTTTTATTCCTGGTGTTAGACCCGGAGTAGAAACTTCTGATTATCTTGACAAAGTGATGTCTTTGATAACTTTTCCAGGATCTTTATTTCTTGCTTTGATAGCTGTGTTCCCAGCAATTGTTGTGAGTCTTATGGATGTTCAACAATCTTGGGCAATGTTTTTTGGAGGTACTTCATTAATAATTATGGTTGGTGTTGCCATAGATACAATTCAACAAATCAATTCATACTTGTTAAACAAACATTATGATGGTTTAATGAAAAGTGGTAAAAATAGAAAAGCAGTAGCTTAACTTATGGCAAAACAATCAGCAATAGAACAAGACGGGTCAATCATTGAAGCATTATCAAATGCAATGTTCCGTGTAGAGTTAGAGAATGGACATATTGTAATCGCACATATATCTGGGAAAATGCGTATGCATTACATCAAATTATTACCTGGTGATAAAGTGAAACTAGAAATGAGCCCTTACGATTTGTCAAAAGCAAGAATTACTTATAGATATTAAAGGATATTCAAAATGAAAGTTAGAGCTTCAGTAAAAAAGAGAAGTCCCGAGTGCAAAATTGTGCGAAGAAAAGGGAGATTGTACGTAATAAACAAAAAGAATCCTAGATTTAAACAAAGACAAGGATAATTATGGCAAGAATAGCAGGGGTAGATATCCCAAAAAATAAGAGAGGTGTTATAGCACTTACCTACATCTTCGGATTAGGAAATAGTAGAGCTATTGAGATTTTAGAAAAAGCTCAAGTTAGCCAAGATAAAAAAGTTCAAGATTGGAATGATGACGAGATCGGAGCAATTCGTGAAGCTGTATCAGCATTTAAAATTGAAGGAGAATTACGTTCTGAAGTTTCTTTAAACATCAAACGTTTAATGGATATTGGTTGTTATAGAGGTATCCGTCATAGAACTGGTCTTCCTTTAAGAGGACAAAGAACTAAAAACAACTCTAGAACAAGAAAAGGTAAAAGAAAAACTGTTGCTAACAAGAAAAAAGCAACTAAATAATAAGTAATATGGCTAAAGCAACTGCAAAAAAACGTAAAGTTATCGTTGAATCAACGGGAGAGGCTCATATTTCTGCTACCTTCAATAACATCATCATTTCTTTGACAAACAAAAAAGGTGAAGTTATTTCTTGGTCTTCAGCTGGTAAAATGGGTTTTAGAGGTTCTAAAAAGAATACTCCATACGCAGCCCAAATGGCAGCAGAAGATTGTAGTAAAGTAGCTCTTGAGGCAGGACTTAAAAAAGTAAAAGTGTATGTAAAAGGACCAGGAAACGGACGTGAGTCTGCTATCCGTTCTTTGCATAACGGTGGAATTGAAGTTACAGAGATTATCGATGTTACTCCAATGCCTCATAATGGATGTCGTCCTCCTAAAAGACGAAGAGTTTAATACTCAAAATATTTTTAGTATAACCTAGATAGAATAACGATTATCGAAGGATAAGACCTGAATTCATAATCTCTATCTTAAACAATTTAAAATGGCAAGATATACTGGTCCAAGTACAAGAATCGCCCGTAAATTCGGCGAAGCAATTTTCGGAGACGATAAAGCTTTCGAAAAAAGAAATTACCCACCCGGACAACACGGGATGGCTAAAAAAAGAGGTAAAAAATCTGAATTTGCAATCCAGTTAATGGAAAAACAAAAAGCTAAATATTCTTATGGAATTTTAGAGAAGCAATTCAGAGGTTTATTCAAAAAAGCATCAGCTACTAAAGGTGTTACTGGTGAAGTTCTTTTACAATTATGTGAAGCAAGATTAGACAACGTTGTTTTTAGAATGGGTATTGCTCCTTCTAGAAGAGGTGCTAGACAACTTGTTTCTCACAGACACGTTACTGTTAACGGTGATGTAGTAAATATTGCTTCTTACCACCTTAAACCTGGTGATAAAGTTGCAGTTCGTGAAAAATCTAAATCTTTAGAAGCAATCGAACGTTCTTTATCTAATTCAAGTCATGTTTATGAATGGATTACTTGGAATAACGATATCAAAGAAGGTACTTTCGTTTCTGTACCTGCGAGACTTCAAATCCCAGAAAACATTAAAGAACAATTAATCGTAGAGTTGTACAACAAATAATAATTGACTTAGTCGAAATTTATGGCAATATTTAATTTTCAGAAGCCCGATAAAGTTATCATGATCGATTCAACCGATTTTGAAGGTAAATTTGAATTCAGACCTTTAGAACCTGGTTACGGATTGACCGTTGGTAATGCACTTAGAAGAGTTTTGCTTTCAGCATTAGAAGGTTATGCAATTACATCTGTTCGCATTGAAGGTGTAGATCATGAATTTTCTACTATTCCAGGAGTTGTTGAAGACGTTACCGAAATTATCCTTAATCTAAAACAAGTGCGTTTCAAACGCCAAATTGAAGATATCGATAATGAAGCAGTTACTATTTCTGTTTCTGGTAAAGATCAATTAACAGCTGGTGATTTTCAAAAATTCATTTCAGGTTTCCAAGTTTTGAATCCAGAACTAGTTATCTGTAATTTAGATAGTAAAATCAAACTGAATTTCGATTTAACGATCGAAAAAGGTAGAGGATATGTTCCTGCTGAAGAGAACAAAAAACAGAATGCTGCAATTGGAACTATTTTTACGGATTCTATTTTTACTCCGGTAAAAAACGTAAAATACGCAATCGAAAACTTCCGTGTAGAGCAAAAAACAGATTATGAAAAATTAGTTTTTGAGATAAAAACTGATGGATCTATTAATCCAAAAGATGCACTTACTGAAGCTGCTAAAGTTTTAATTCACCATTTCATGTTGTTCTCTGACGAAAGAATTACACTCGAGGCTGACGAAATTGCACAAACAGAATCATATGATGAAGAATCATTACACATGAGACAATTGCTTAAAACTAAGCTTGTTGATATGGATTTATCTGTTAGAGCATTAAATTGTTTGAAAGCGGCTGAAGTTGATACACTTGGTGATTTAGTATCGTTCAATAAAAATGACCTAATGAAATTCCGTAATTTTGGTAAAAAATCTTTAACTGAACTTGATGAACTTGTTGCAGTTAAAAATTTAAACTTCGGTATGGATTTAGCAAAATACAAACTAGATAAAGAATAATCTAAACCGCAAGGTTTAAATTTACATAGCAATGAGACACGGAAAAAAATTCAATCACTTAAGCAGACAGACTGCGCATAGAAAATCTATGTTAGCTAATATGGCTTGTTCTCTTATTGAGCACAAACGTATTAACACTACTGTCGCTAAAGCAAAAGCGCTTAAACAATTCGTTGAGCCTTTAATAACAAAATCAAAACAAGATACGACTCACAATCGTCGTATCGTTTTTGCTTACTTACGTAGCAAATATGCCGTAACTGACTTGTTCAGAGACGTAGCAGCTAAAGTAGGTGACCGTCCAGGTGGGTACACTCGTATCATTAAAGTTGGAAATCGTTTAGGAGATAATGCTGATATGGCAATGATCGAACTAGTAGATTTTAATGAACTTTACAATGGTGGTAAAAAGGAAGTTAAAAAAGCAAAAAGCCGTCGTGGTGGTAAAGCTAAGAAAGATGAAGCTACTGAAGCTCCAGCTGCTGAAACTGAAACAACTACAGAGACTGCTGAGTAATTATGAAGATAATCATTCAATAAAAATCAAGGATAAACTATTTATAGTTTATCCTTTTTTTTTGATTTTTCGGAGCATAACTTTTTGAGTTTTTAAGAACTAATTGTCCCGCTTTCCGTTGCAATCTTTTTCTTTTTAAAGAAAAAAGAAAAAGGATTTCCATTTCAATCGGGGGTAGTTTAAAACTTTTTTGCTTAAGCAAGATAACTTGAAAAACATAAATTTTTAAAAAACATTGGATTCACTGTTTTAAAGAATTAAATTTGCACAATATTTAACTACACATGAAACGAGTTTTTCTAGTTACAAGAGACTATTAAAAAAATTAATAGAAAACAACGAATGAAATATACAACACGACAAAAAGCAATTCTTCTATTAAGTGACGGAACCATATTCCATGGGAAATCTATTGGAATCAGCGGAACCACTTTTGGAGAAGTTTGTTTTAACACAGGAATGACAGGTTACCAAGAAATATTTACTGACCCTTCTTATTTTGGTCAATTAATGGTAGCTACTAATGCCCATATAGGGAACTACGGCGTAAACGATTCAGAAGTTGAATCCGATAGCATTAAGATTGCTGGATTGGTTTGCAAAAACTTTAGCTTCAATTATTCTCGTGAAGGAGCTTCAGGGAGTTTAGAAGACTATTTTATTAAACAAGACCTTATCTGTATATCTGACGTGGATACGCGTGCGCTAGTGAGTTACATCCGCGACAACGGTGCGATGAATGCTGTAATTTGTACTGATGAAACACCAATTGAAGAGTTGAAAACTTCATTGGCAAAAGTTCCGGATATGAAAGGATTGGAATTAGCATCCAAAGTTTCAACAACAGCATCCTATTTTTATGGTGATGAGAATGCAACCTATAAAATCTCCGCTCTTGACTTAGGAATTAAAATGAATATACTGCGTAATCTGGCCAAAAGAGATTGTTATATCAAAGTGTTTCCATATAATGCTACTTATGAGGATATGAAATCGTTTAATCCAGATGGTTATTTCTTATCTAATGGGCCCGGAGATCCCGAGCCTCTTTCTGGTGCTATTCAAGTAGCTAAAGAAATTTTGGAAAATAACAGACCTCTATTTGGAATTTGTTTAGGGCACCAAGTAATTGGTTTAGCAAATGGAGTTTCGACCTATAAAATGTTTAACGGACATAGAGGAATCAACCATCCCGTAAAAAATTTATTTACAGGAAAAGGTGAAGTTACTTCTCAAAATCATGGTTTTGCAGTAAACAAAGAAGAATTGGACAATCATCCAGACTTAGAGATTACACATCTGCATCTTAATGATGGGACTGTGGCTGGTATGCGTATGAAGAACAAGAATTGTTTCTCCGTTCAATACCACCCAGAAGCGAGTCCTGGACCGCATGATTCTTCCTATTTATTTGATCAATTTATTGAAAATATAAAAGGCTAAAATTTTATGATTTTTCCTGTAAAATAGCTATTCAAAATATTTAGGGTTTGACTTTTTAAGAAAAGTCAAACCCTTTTTTATTGCGTGATATAACGTTACATTCCAAATGGATAGGTTTCTGGAATTTGGTTTTCTTCGGGCTCAATGTGTATCGGATGTAATGCACTTGTTTCATCAAGGAAAATAAAAGCATCGTATCTTTTTGGCATAATTGTAGGGACGTAATTTCCAAATCTTTCGTGTTCGGGATTATAAACAACGCCTATTGCACGATGGCCAATATAGGACGATAGACATTTCTCGTCCTTTATTTTGTTCATCAGTAGTAGTCGATTTTGTCCATTGCTTGCCACATGAAAAGCATGCTCCCAACTTCCCTCAACGGCTTCGGGAACTTTTATTTTTCGCATGGAATCTCCCCATTCTCTTCCAGCAACGACAGAGCCCTTGTACGATCCAAATCCTACTGCAACAACGCAGCCAGTTGCATATTGCTCTCTTAATAGTTGTCCTACATTGACCATTCCCTCAGAGGCCATATATGTAGCACGCGCATCGCCAATATGAGTGTTGTGTTCCCAAACAATTATTTTTGCTTCCTTTCCGTGGAATTTCATTAGCCGTTTTATAGTCAATACCATGTGTTCATCACGAATATTCCAAGAAGCTGAACCTCGTTTTATCATGGCGCGGTAATATTTTTCAGCATTTCTGGCTATGAAGGCATTCTGTTCTATGCTCAAAACATTCTCTGCATCATGATTGTAGTTGGGAACATTTTTTATTATTTCCGTAAGTAGGTGCAGAATCTCTTTTTCACATAATTCCGGAACATACGAAGAGGCTCGGGCATACGATTGTCCTTCGTCTTTGCCGTAGGGTTCAAAACATTTCATGGCAGTTTTTGCGATTGCTAGTGCTTTTGGATCATTTTTTTCTAAATATTGAATGATCGAATTCATGGATTCGCTAAAACTGTATACATCCAGCCCGTAAAATCCGATTCTTTTATTAGCGGGAAGATCTATGTTGTAAGCTTTAAGCCAATCTATGAATGCTACTATTTCCCAATTTGCCCACATCCATGTAGGCCATCTTTTAAATTCGTTAAGTACATTATAAATATCCGTTCCTGAATTTGTATATCCTTTTGCAAAACGATTCAAACGATAACAGTCCGGCCAATCTCCTTCAACGCCTACAAAAGAAAATCCCTTTTCCTGAATTAGTCGTTGTGTGATTTTTGCTCTCCAGGTGTAATATTCATGAGTGCCATGTGAAGCTTCGCCTAAAAGGACATATTTTGCATCTCCGATATAATCCATCAGTGGGTTTAGATTTTCTGGATTTTTTAATGGGGTGGATGTTTTTTTTAGTAATTCTACAATTTCATCAGAATTGTTTGGATTTTTTAAGTTATTAGTTGTTTTCATTGCGAGTTAATTTTCTAAATTTATATTGTACTGTCTAAATTGTAAACTAGAAATATTGTCAAACAAATAATGGCTTTTAAACTTAGTAAAATATAGGTAAAATTAGTTTAAATAAATGAAAATGAGGAATTTATGGTTTAGTTTGTTTGGCTTGAAAAAAATAAAAAACAATACTATTTTTCAATACTCTTTTTAAATAATATTCGTTTATATGTCAGGTGTTTTACAAAAAATAAAAAAGATAGTAAGGAAATAACTTTTAAAATAGGGGAAAGTATATGTTCCTGAAATAATTATAACGTTTTCGTTAATAACATTCGTTTTTTTCATAAAATCATTAGAAAAGATAGAATATATTTGTGTTTTAAAATTTAAAATAAAATAGTATGAGTATAATTATCAAAATTCACGCAAGACAAATTTTCGATTCTAGAGGAAATCCTACTATAGAAGTAGATGTAATTACAGATAATGGTGTTTTAGGAAGAGCTGCAGTACCATCTGGTGCTTCAACTGGAGAACACGAAGCAGTTGAATTACGCGATGGTGGAAAAGCATTTCTTGGAAAAGGGGTTATGAATGCTGTGAAAAATGTTAATAGCATAATCTCAGAAGAACTTTTAGGAGTTTCTGTTTTTGAACAAAATGTTATTGATCAAATGATGATTGATTTAGATGGTACGCCAAACAAATCTAACTTAGGAGCAAATGCTATTTTAGGAGTTTCTTTGGCTGTTGCAAAAGCTGCTGCTAATGAATTAGGGTTACCATTATACAGATATGTAGGTGGAGTTTCTGCAAATACATTGCCAGTTCCTATGATGAATATCATCAATGGTGGTTCACATTCTGATGCGCCTATAGCATTTCAAGAATTTATGATTTTCCCTGTGAAAGCAAAATCTTTTTCGCAAGCAATGCAAATGGGAACAGAAATTTTTCATAGTTTGAAAAAAGTTTTACATGATAGAGGACTTTCAACTGCAGTTGGTGATGAGGGTGGTTTTGCACCAAATCTTCCTGGAGGAACCGAAGATGCTTTGGATACTATCAAAAAAGCAGTAGAAACCGCAGGATATACTTTTGGAGATGAAATCATGATCGCTCTGGATTGTGCTGCAGCTGAGTTTTATGTAAATGGAAAATACGATTATACTAAATTTGAAGGCGAAACAGGTAAGATTAGATCTTCTGCAGAGCAAGTAGATTATTTAGCGGAATTAGCAGCGAAATATCCAATTATTTCTATCGAAGACGGAATGGATGAGAATGATTGGGATGGATGGAAATTACTTACCGATAGAATTGGAGATAAAGTTCAATTAGTTGGAGATGATTTATTCGTTACAAATGTAAAGCGTTTGGCAACTGGTATTGAAAAAGGAATTGCTAATTCTATTCTTATAAAAGTAAACCAAATTGGAACTTTAACGGAAACTATTGCAGCAGTAAACATGGCGAAAAATGCGGGTTATACTTCAGTAATGTCACACCGTTCAGGGGAGACAGAAGACAATACAATTGCAGATTTAGCTGTAGCTTTAAATTGTGGTCAAATTAAAACGGGTTCAGCTTCGCGTTCTGATCGTATGGCTAAATACAACCAATTATTAAGAATTGAGGAAGAATTAGGAAATACAGCTTATTTTCCGGGTTTAAATGCTTTCAAAATAAAATAATTCAGGATTTTTTTCTAGGAAAAGCCATTCAAGTAAATTGAATGGCTTTTTTAATATTTAACATATTCATTGTATTATTCTCTTTTTAATTAGTCTTAAATTCCCTAGATTTGGTAAATTATTATTTTAAAAAGTTTATTTCAATTATATTATGTCGAAAACAGCAATATTAGAGATCAATAGTGAGAAATTTGAACTGCCTATTATCACAGGAAGTGAGAACGAAGTTGGTATTGATATCAGTAAATTACGTGATTTATCAGGAGTAATAACTCTTGATCCAGGTTACAAAAATTCAGGTTCATGTACCAGCGAAATCACTTTCCTAGATGGTGAGCTTGGAATTCTACGTTACAGAGGGTATTCAATTGAAGATTTAGCCGGAAAAGGGCATTTTCTTGAAGTATCCTATTTAGTTATTTTTGGAGAATTGCCTACTACAGCGCAATTAGCCCATTTTGAAACAAATATCAGAAAATACACTTTGGTCAATGAGGAAATGAAGAACATCATTGATGGTTTTCCTAAAACGGCGCATCCTATGGGTGTTTTGGCTGCTTTGACAAGTGCTTTGACAGCATTTAACCCTAAGTCGGTAAATGTTGAAAACGAAAAAGAAATGTACGAAGCGGTTTGTAAGACTATGGGTAAATTCTTAGTTATTGCCACTTGGACGTATAGAAAAACGATGGGTTATCCTTTGAATTATTACGATAATACTAAAGGGTATGTGGAGAATTTTATGCATTTAATGTTTGAATTACCTACTGAACCTTATAAACCAAATCAAGTTGTAATTGACGCTTTGGATAAATTATTCATTCTTCATGCCGATCATGAACAAAATTGTTCTACTTCAACAGTTAGAATGGTAGGATCATCTCATGCAGGTTTATTTGCTTCAATATCAGCAGGAGTTTCTGCACTTTGGGGGCCTTTACATGGAGGAGCTAATCAAGCGGTACTTGAGATGTTGGAAGAAATTCACAGAACAGGTGGAGATGCTGATAAATATTTAGATAAAGCTAAAGATAAAAATGATCCTTTCCGATTAATGGGTTTTGGTCATAGAGTTTATAAAAATTTCGATCCAAGAGCAAAAATCATTAAAAAGGCGGCAGACGAAGTTTTAGCAACTTTAGGTGTTGATGATCCAATTCTTGCCATTGCAAAAAAATTAGAGGAATCAGCGCTTGTTGATGAGTATTTTGTGTCAAGAAAATTATATCCAAACGTAGACTTTTATTCTGGAATCATATACAGAGCATTGGGTATTCCTACTGATATGTTTACCGTAATGTTCGCCATAGGTCGTTTACCAGGTTGGATCGCACAATGGAAAGAAATGCGTGAAAACAAAGAGCCTATCGGAAGACCGAGACAGATTTATACAGGTCATCCTTTGAGAGATTTCAAAACATCTGATAAAAGATAAATTCAATTTAAAAAGCTTCACTAATTTGTGAAGCTTTTTTTATATTTGTCAAAATGAAAAAAGATGCTTGAGTTAAATATAAAGAATGAAACTACAAGACTGCGGGCCGTAGTTTTGGGTTCTGCAATACATAACGGTCCAACACCCAAAGCGACTGAAGCTTATGATCCAAAATCATTAGAGCATATTTTGGCTGGAACTTATCCGCTGGAGGAAGATATGGTTAATGAAATGGAGGCATTTAACAAGGTACTGAAAAAATACAATGTAACTGTTTTTCGACCTGAAATGATTGAAAATTACAATCAAATATTCACTAGGGATATTGGTTTTGTCATTGATGATGTTTTTGTGAAATCAAATATTTTACCAGAAAGAGAAAGAGAGTTAGATGCTATTCAATACATAATTGATCAAATTGACCCAAAGAAAGTTGTTCGGCCAGCGGAGGAAGTGCATATAGAAGGTGGTGATGTGATTTTGTGGAATGATTATATCTTCATTGGAACCTATAAAGGAAGTGATTACAAAGACTACATTACGGCAAGGACAAATCTTCAGGGAGTACAGTTTATTAGAGATTTATTTCCAAATAAAATTGTAAAAGAATTTGATTTGGTCAAATCAAAAATAGAAGCCAGAGATAATGCCTTGCATCTTGATTGTTGTTTTCAGCCTGTTGGGAAGGACAAAGGAATTATTTACAAAAGTGGATTTCGTGAAGAAGCAGATTATTTATTTCTTGTGAATCTTTTTGGAAAAGAAAACTTATTTCACATCACTCGAGATGAAATGTATAACATGAATTCGAATATTTTTTCTATTGATACTGATGTTGTAGTTTCAGAAAAAAACTTTACCAGATTAAACAATTGGCTTCGTGGGAATGGTTTTGTCGTAGAAGAAATTCCATATGCCGAAATTGCCAAACAAGAAGGATTATTGCGATGTTCTACCTTACCTTTAATTAGAGACGCACCGTAGAGACGCACTGCAGTGCGTCTCTACGGTGCGTCTCTACAATAATAAAAAAATAAAAAATCATGAAACAAACAACAAATTCAATATTGATGATTCGCCCGGTAGCGTTTCGAATGAATGAGCAAACGGCGGTTAATAATTATTATCAAAAAGTTTTAGACGGACTTTTGCCGGCAACAGTCAATGCAAAGGCACAGCAGGAATTTGATGCTTTTGTGGAGAAGCTAAGAGCTGTAGGTGTTGATGTAACGGTTGTTGATGATACTTTAAATCCAGATACGCCGGACAGTATTTTTCCGAACAATTGGATTTCCTTTCACGAGAATGGTGACGTGGCTTTATATCCAATGTTTGCCGAAAATCGTCGCGAGGAAAGACGGGAAGAAATTTTGGATATGCTGGAAGACAAAGGTTTTACAATTAATAATATTGTGGATTACACTTCAGCCGAGGAAGATGGATTTTTCTTGGAAGGGACGGGAAGTTTGCTTTTAGACAGAGCCAACAGTAAAGCCTATTGTGCGTTATCACCTCGCGCAGATGAAGAGTTATTCATAGAATTCTGTGAAGATTTTGATTATGCACCAGTAATTTTTGAGTCATATCAAACGGTTGACGGAGAGCGTAAACTAATTTATCATACAAATGTGATGATGTGTTTGGGTGAAACCTTCGCGGTGATTTGTTCCGATTGTATTGATGACAAAAAAGAGCGCAAAATGGTTTTGGATAATCTGAAAGAGAATGGGAAAGAAATTATCCTGATTACCGAAGCGCAAGTGAATAACTTCGCAGGGAATATGCTTGAAGTTCGTGGCGCAAATGACAAAAGGTATTTGGTTATGAGCACATCGGCACATCAAAGTTTGACTCCAAAACAACTCGCGCAGTTAGAAAAACATGCTGAAATATTGAGTTCAAGTTTAGATACTATCGAGGCTTGCGGTGGTGGAAGTGCCAGATGCATGATGGCAGAAATTTTCTTGCCTAGAAATTAATTTATCTTTTTAATAATCTGACAAAGTTCTCAGCTTTGTCAGATTATTAAAAAATGCTTTGTCTATGTTAGATTTCCTTTGATTATATTGATAATCGCACTCACGATATATTGAATTCCAATGGCAATTACAATAAATCCAATAATTCTTGAAATAGCAACAATTCCAGAAGCTCCTAATATTTTTGCTAAATAGTGTGCGCTTCTAAGAATGACAAAAATGGCAACCGCAATGGCAAGAATGGCAAGTGAGGAGATGATAATGTCGCTTGTTGAGTTGTGTTCCTGATAAAACGCAATAAGTAAAGAAATAGATCCAGGACCCGCAAGCATAGGAATTGCAAGTGGAGTCAGTGCTATGTCATTTCTTTTTTGAGCATCGGTTTCTATTTTTTTGTTAATCCCTCTTTTTTTATTGAATTTTCCTGAAAGCAATGAAAATCCAGAACTTACAATAATTATTCCTCCGGCAATTCGGAGCGCATCAATGCTGATTCCAAAAAAAATCAAAACATATTGACCTATAAAAAAAGAAATTATTAGTATCGCAAATACATTTATCGCTGTCCAGAACGAAATTCTCGAACGTTCTTGTTTGGTGTCGTCTTGCGTGAGTCCAACAAATATTGGAACAGTGCCAATAGGGTTTAGAACTGAAAAGAGAGCCACGAAAAGATAAATGAATAGATCCATATTGTTAATGTTATGACCGCAAAAATACTCTTTTTTTAAATTTCTACTTCTTTTTAATGTTAGGATAATGTTTTTATATGTGTAGCAACAAAACCTGAAAATTGCTAAACGCTTAAACCTTTTTGATTACTTTTGCACAATATAATTATATAAAATGATAAAAAATAAAAAAACGTTGGTTCTTGGAGCTTCTACAAAACCAGCTAGGTATGCTTTTATGGCAATTGAAAAATTGGTTGAAAAAGGTCATTCCGTTCTTGCCATCGGTCAAAATGCAGGTGAAGTGGCAGGAATAAAAATCCAGACTAAAGCAATTCCATTAAAAAATGTCGATACAGTTACTCTATATTTAAATCCGGCGCGTCAGCGTGATTACTACAATTATATCGTCGAGGCACAACCAAAACGGGTGATTTTTAATCCAGGTACGGAGAATCCGGAGTTTTATCAGTTGTTAAAATTAAATGACATAAAAGTCGAGGTAGCTTGTACATTGGTTTTATTGTCAACAAATCAATATTAGTTTTTTTAGGAGCTATTCCTGCTATCCATTTCAATCTTTGAACAAAACAGTATTTTTCTAAAACTAAAAAAAGGAGCTTTTCCCGAATGGTCGGGAGTCGCTCTTTTTTTATAAGAAAAAATTACCGTTTTTTACAAAGGATTTCCATTTCTATCAGGGCTAGGGAAACAAGAACTTTGAGATTTAAAAATAATTTAAAACCTAGTTTCTTCTAACGCGGGTTTGCTAATCAATAAAAGTCCGAGAAAAGTAATCAGTCCGTTGACGATAATCAGTTCATTATCGAAAACATATCCAAAGAACAATGCTTTAGAATTTTCGCTGATAAAGAAAGTCAGAGCTGGTGATAATAGACATACGAATGGCACCAGTTTGTCTTTGACGGTTTTTGTTTTTACAAATAATCCAAAACAATACAATCCCAAAAGCGGACCATACGTATAGGAAGCAACCCTAAAAATCATTCCCACTACAGAGCTGTCATTGATAGAATTGAAAAACACAATAACAAAAAACATTAAAAACGAAAAACCGATATGAACAAAATGTCGGGTTCTCACTATGTTTGGTTTGTTTATATTTTCGGCTTTATCCATCCCAAGAAAATCAACACAAAATGAAGTGGTAAGAGCTGTTAATGCCGAATCAGTTGTAGCAAATGTAGCCGCTGTTAGTCCTAACAAGAAAACTACTGAAGGAATCAAAGTCAAATGATGAAACGCAATTTCTGGAAAAAGTAAATCGGTTCTTGGTTTTCCAGTTATTAAGTCGGTTGGAACTTCTATCCCGTTTTTAGCAGCATAAATATAAAGTAATGCTCCCACGCTTAAAAAAAAGATATTGATAAGGACAAATATCCCGGTAAAAGTGAACATGTTTTTTTGGGCTTCGCCAATATTTTTGCAACTTAAATTCTTCTGCATTAAATCCTGATCCAATCCTACCATGGCAATGGTTACAAAGATTCCTCCCAGAATTTGTTTCACAAAATGGAACTTGCTCGATACAAAATCTTCAAAAAAGAATATTTTAGAATAATTGCTGTTTTTTACTTCTTCAAATGCTTCAAAAATATTCAAGTTTAAACTTCTGCAAATAAAGAAAATAGTCAAGAAAACTGAAGTGACTAAGAAGAACGTTTGTAAAGTATCGGTAATGATAATAGTTTTTAAACCACCACGATAAGTATAAGCAAATATCAAGGCAAGAGAAATTAAAACTGTAATGGCAAACTGGATTCCATAATAATCAAAAACATAACGTTGTAAAACAATAACGACCAGATACAATCGAAACGAAGAGCCAATTGTTCGGCTAATTAGAAAAATCGTTGCGGCGGTTTTATAAGAATAAGTTCCTAATCGGCGTTCTATGTAACCATAAATGGAAGTCAGGTTCATCCGGTAGTACAAAGGGAGTAAAACTTTGGCAATAATTATAAAACCAATTGCGTTACCTAATACGAACTGAAAATATTTGAATTGTTCGCCGTTTGGAGAACCCACTTCGCCAGGAACCGAAATAAATGTCACACCGGAAAGTGCGGTTCCTATCATTCCAAAGGCAACTAAATACCATTTAGAATTTTTATTGGCTTTAAAAAAAGCATCATTTCCACTGTCTTTTTTACTTACAGTATGTGAGATGTAAAATAGGATTCCGAAATAAACGGATACCAGTAAAAGTATGGTGCTTGGGGTCATTTTTTGAATTTAAAGTGACCAAAATACGATTTTTTGTTTAACCGATTAACTGTTTAATCGTTTTATTCTTTTAACCATTTAACACAATAACAGATTAAACAAATTACTACATTTGCATTTATGGAATTTTCTTCAAAATTAATAGAAAAAGCAGTCAATGAAATGTCTCAATTGCCCGGAATTGGTAAGAGAACTGCATTGCGGTTAGTGTTGCATTTATTGAAACAACCTAAGGAACAAACAGGCTTTTTGGCGCACGCAATAGTGACTATGCGCGAAGATATCAAGTATTGTGAAAGTTGTCATAATATCTCTGACAGTATACTTTGTGAAATTTGTGCCAACAAAAACAGGAATCATCAGATCATATGTGTTGTTGAGGATATTCGGGATGTGATGGCTATAGAAAATACAGGGCAATTCAGAGGAATCTATCATGTTTTAGGAGGGAAAATTTCACCAATTGACGGTATTGGTCCCAGTCAGTTAAATATTACTACGCTTGTTGAAAAAGTAAAATCAGGAAGTGTGAACGAAATAATTTTTGCCTTAAGCTCCACTATGGAAGGGGATACAACCAACTTTTATATCTATAAACAAATTGGTGATAGCGAAATAATTATATCAACAATTGCAAGGGGGATTTCAGTAGGAGATGAATTAGAATACGCTGATGAAGTCACCTTGGGAAGAAGTATATTACACCGAGTTCCTTTTGAAAAGTCTTTTAAAAATAATTAATCTATTTAATAAATAGCGATTCTTTTTAAATAGTAAATGAAAACCTATATTTGTCGTTAAAAATATTGAAATGAGCAAGCCAGTACTCTATTTGTTGCTATGTATTAGTGTGTTATTTTCTTCGTGTATTCCTACACAAGATTTAATTTATCTTCAAAAAAAGGATAATTCAAGTGATGAAATTTCTATTTCAGCGGTTGAATCAAAGCCTTACAGATTGCAAACGAATGATGTTTTGAGTATCACGATTAAGGCAATTGATCCTAAATTAGTGGCGATTTTTAGTACGACGAATCAAGGAGAAACGGGTAAGTCAGAAACGGGATTGTATTTTGATGGATTTACTGTGGATGATCACGGGAATATCAGGATGCCTGTGTTAGGGGAGCTAAATGTGATTGGCTTTACTTTGGAGGAAATAAGAGTCAGAATTGAGAAACAATTATTAGCGGAGTATTTTAATAAGGAAGCCAATATTTTTGTCACCGTTAAATTAGCAGGATTTCGATATACCATCAACGGAGAAATAGGAAGTACGGGAACAAAAACTTTATTTCAAGAGCATGTAAATGTAATGGAAGCTATTGCAAATGCGGGTGACATAACCATCACAGGTGATAGAAAAGCGATTACAATTATAAGAAAATCGCCTACAGGAGTCCTGATGCATGATATTGATCTTACGGATATTAATGTGATGAATTCCCCTTATTTTTATTTACAACCCAATGATTATATTTATATAAAACCGCTCAAGCAAAAAACTTGGGGAACCGGAAAAACCGGAATAGAATCCTTGGGTACTATTATTACATTGTTTTCATTGGCAACAACAACCTTCTTTTTACTATTTAAAAATTAAAATACATTTCAAAAAATGTTAGACATAAAAGATTTTTCAATTTTTGAAGACCAGGTAAGTTTTGACTTTAAGGGTTTTTTAATAAAAATCGGTAGTTATTGGAAATGGTTTTTAATCAGTCTTTTAATAACCTTCACCATTGCTTATCAGGTCAATATCCGTAAACAAAAAATTTATGGGATGGAAACGCTTATTTCCGTAAAAGAAGAAACAAATCCGCTGTTTACTTCTACCACCAGTCTGGTTTTTAACTGGGGAGGTACCTCGGATCAGGTTCAAACTATTTCAACTACTTTACAATCCAGATCACATAATGAATTAGTTGTTGACAAACTACAATATTATATTAACTACTTGGTTCAAGGGAAATATAATTTGGAAGATGCTTATGGAGCAGTTCCTTTTTATGTAAATATCGATAAATCAAAAGGTCAATTGTCTGGAGGGCTCATTGGTATTAAATTTTTGAGCGAAAATGTCTATCAGATCAGAATTCCATTTGCAAGCCAAAATGTTTCTTTAATAACCTATACGAATAATTCCTATAGTAATACAGCAGTTGAACAGGGGGACTTTGTAAAAAGATACAAAGTTGGAGAACAAGTCTCGTTGCCTTTTTTGAATTGGAAATTGCAAATAAAAGACAATCCTGGTTTTTATAAGGGGAATGAATATTTTGTACAGTTTAATGATTTTGACGGAACAGTTTCCGGTTACCGAGGAATAAATGTCAGGTCAGATGACAAGGGTGGTTCGATAATCACGTTAGGGATGCAAGGGGCCAATAAAGCAAGAATGGTCGAATATTTGAATGCGACCGTAAATATGCTTATAAAAAGGCAACTAGACAGTAAGAATCAATTTGCAACTAATACGATTGCATTTATTGATAGTACATTGGTCGCTATGGAATCTCAACTTAAGGAAACTAGTAATGAGTTAAAAACCTTTAGAAAAGACAAAAATATATATGATGTAGAAGCGGGCGGTGAAAAATTTTCAGATAAGATTCTCGAATTTGATGTCAAGAAAGACGAGGTAACACGTAAAATGGCGTATTACAATTCTTTAAAATCATATTTAAGAAACAGCGTAGATTATTCTAAACTTCCGGCGCCATCAGTAGCGGGTATTGACGATCCTAATATTGTAATGAATGTCTCAAAATTGATTGGACTTTCTGCCCAAAGATCAGAGATGGCCTATGCAGTGAAAAGCGATAAGATATTTAAAGATTTTGACAATCAAATGGAGGCTGTCAAAAACGTATTGTTAGAAAATATATCTACAGCCAAAGCTTCTTTGCAAGGTGATTTAGCAGTGGTAAGCAGTAAAATTAATGAAACGGAAAGTACCATTAAACAACTTCCGGAAGACCAGCAGGAGTTGATTAAGATTAAAAGAAAATATGATTTAAGCGATAATATTTACAGCACTTTTCTTCAAAAAAGAAGTGAAGCTGATATTGTTAAAGCAGCAAATCTATCCGATATTCATTTTATAGATCCTGCAAAGGACATTGGAGGAGGACTTATAGGTCCAAAAACATCAGTTAATTATGTTTTGGCATTATTCCTGGGAATACTCTTTCCGCTACTTTTTGTATTTATAATTTTCTTTATCAATAATTCTATCCAAAACACGGAAGATATAAGTAAATTAACAAAAATTCCTTTGATTGGAGTTATAGGACTAAATAAAGACACGACTAATCTTGCAGTATTTGACAAACCAAAATCGGCGCTGTCGGAATCTTTTAGGGCCGTTCGTTCTTCACTTCAGTTTTTATATAAACAACAAAATGTAGATGGAGCCAAGACACTTATGATCACATCATCGGTGAGTGGTGAAGGAAAAACATTTTGTTCTCTAAATATCGCAACGGTATTTGCACTTAGCGGGAAAAAAACCGTTGTCATTGGTCTTGATTTAAGAAAACCTAAACTGTTTGCTGAATTTAATTTATCTAATGAGGTAGGGGTTGTGAATTACCTGATTAACCAAAAAACGG
Source organism: Flavobacterium xylosi (assembly GCF_042787345.1). Lineage (NCBI taxonomy): Bacteria > Pseudomonadati > Bacteroidota > Flavobacteriia > Flavobacteriales > Flavobacteriaceae > Flavobacterium > Flavobacterium xylosi. The sequence continues at coordinate 122,966 of NZ_JBHZPZ010000011.1, forward strand.
TTGACGAAATTATAAATCCTACTCAAATCCCTTTTCTGGATGTTATTCTTTCAGGACCGGTCCCTCCAAACCCGGCTGAGATGATTATGAGTGAAAGAATGAAGGATTTAATGGAAGAGTTAAAGAAAAAATACGATTATATTATTTTAGACACGCCGCCGGTTGGACTGGTATCTGACACCTTAGAATTAGCACAATATTGCGATGTAACCCTATATATAGTAAGGCAGAATTTTACTAAAAAAGAAATGATTACGCTTCTAAATAATAGGGTTAAACGCGGAGAGCTAAATAACACCAGTATTATTTTGAATGGGTTTGAGAACAAGGCTAAATATGGAGCCGGATATGGTTACGGATACGGATATGGTTATGGTTACGGTACGTATTCGAATGGATACCATGAGGAGGACAGACCGAAAAATCTCTATGAAAGAATAATTAAAATTGTACGTCCAAAAGTATCTAAATAACGGAATTTTTTAAATTAAGAAAAGATGGAAGAAGATATAAAAAAGACTATATTAATTACAGGTGGAGCAGGATTTATAGGGTCTAATCTTTGCGAATATTTTTTATCTAAGGGACATAAAGTGGTTTGTTTTGATAATTTTGCAACGGGATACCGACACAATCTTAAAGATTTTATAAATCATTCAAATTTTCTTTTAATTGAAGGAGACATACGTAATGCTACCGATTGCCAAAATGCGGTAAAGGGAGTCGATTATGTTTTGCATCAAGCAGCTTTGGGATCGGTGCCTCGTTCCATTAATGACCCGATTACTACTAATGATGTTAATGTGTCGGGTTTTTTGAACATGTTGGTGGCTTCAAGGGATGCCAATGTGAAACGGTTTATATATGCTGCAAGTTCATCGACTTATGGGGATTCAGTTGGATTGCCAAAGGTGGAAGACGTCATTGGAAAACCGCTTTCGCCTTATGCGATTACAAAATATGTAAACGAGTTGTATGCGGAGATTTTTAGCAGAACGTACGGAATGGAAACCATAGGTCTGCGATATTTTAATGTTTTTGGGCGAAAGCAAGATCCTAACGGAGCCTATGCAGCTGTTATTCCAAAATTTGTAATGCAATTAATGCAATTGGAAAGTCCTCAAATTAATGGTGACGGGAACTATTCCCGTGATTTTACGTATATTGATAATGTGATTCAAATGAATGAATTGGCCATGTCAACAAAGAATACAGCAGCGGTGAATACCATTTATAACACGGCTTATGGCGATAGAAATACATTAAATGACTTAGTGGGTTGTTTGAAGGAATTCTTAGCTAAGTATGACGAAAGAATTGCCAATGTTGAAGTCGTTTATGGTCCGGAAAGAGCGGGAGATATTCCTCATTCTTTGGCAAGTATAGCTAAAGCAAAAGAATTATTGGGATATGATCCGCACTATTCCTTGCGGGAAGGATTAAAAGAAGCGGTTGATTGGTATTGGAAGAACCTGCGTTAGTTATGGGTTAATCGTTTAACTGTTTATGGATGACTCAAATTATTTTGAATTTTAAATGAGCAGAAGAGCCATAAATGATACTGCAGAAAGCTTTGACAACCGACAGCTGTTTCCTTACCTGAACATGGAAAGCTGAACATGGAAGGCTGAATATTGAAGTTTGAAAACAGCGAATAAAAAAAATAAATATCCGTTATTTGAAAATAAGTAAAACGGAGAAACGGGAAAATAAAATTAAAATGAAAATTACTAAAATATGTTGCATTGGGGCTGGATATGTTGGAGGTCCAACCATGGCAGTAATTGCACAAAAATGCCCTGAGATTCAGGTAACCGTTGTGGACTTAAATGAAGAACGCATTGCTGCTTGGAACGATGAGGATATAAATAATATTCCTATTTATGAACCGGGTTTAGATAAAGTTGTTGCCGAAGCCAGAGGGAGAAATCTATTTTTCTCTACCGATGTTGAAAAGGCCATTGATGAAGCCCAAATCATTTTTATTTCGGTGAATACGCCTACCAAAACCTATGGAAAAGGAAAAGGGATGGCCGCGGATTTAAAATATATTGAATTGTGTGCCAGACAAATTGCCAGAGTAGCAAAAGATAACAAAATAGTGGTGGAGAAATCAACTCTTCCGGTACGAACAGCTGAGGCAATCAAAAGTATCTTGGATAATACAGGCAATGGAGTTCAGTTTCAAATTCTTTCCAACCCTGAGTTTCTTGCTGAAGGAACTGCTGTTCAGGATTTATTAAATCCCGACCGAATTTTAATAGGAGGAGATACTACTCCAGAAGGACAAAAAGCAATACAGGCATTAATTGAAGTGTACTCCAATTGGGTGCCTGCTGATAAAATATTGACTACCAATGTTTGGTCATCGGAATTGTCAAAACTGACCGCGAATGCTTTCTTGGCCCAAAGAATTTCTTCTATCAATGCGATGTCTGAGCTTTGTGAAAAAACGGGAGCAGATGTAAATGAAGTAGCGAAAGCCATTGGGATGGATAGCCGAATTGGATCAAAATTCCTGAAAGCTTCTGTTGGGTTTGGAGGTTCTTGTTTCCAAAAAGACATTCTGAATTTAGTTTATATAGCAAAATCCTATGGATTAAACGAAGTAGCCGATTATTGGGAACAAGTGATTATCATGAATGATCATCAAAAGAGACGTTTTTCTAACAATATTGTACAAACGCTTTACAATACCGTTTCCGATAAAAAAATTACCTTTTTGGGTTGGGCTTTCAAAAAAGACACGAATGACACCAGAGAATCGGCGGCCATTTATGTTGCGGATGATTTGATCAACGAAAACGCAAAAATTGCTGTTTACGACCCGAAAGTGTCCAGGAAAAAAGTTCTGGCAGATTTAGATTATTTACAAACAAGAACAGCTTCAACTAATGCTGATAATGTGTTGTCATTTGATAATCCTTATGATGCCTGTAAAAATTCACATGCGATAGCGGTACTTACGGAATGGGATGAATTTATACAATATGACTGGCAAAAAATATATGACTCGATGCAAAAGCCCGCTTTTGTATTTGATGGAAGAAATATACTGAATGGTCCGGCTCTAGAAGCCATTGGTTTTGTTTACCAGGGTATTGGTTCGTAAATTAAAATAGGATGTTTTTTTTGGATAGAATTATTAAAACTAATTGCATCCAAAGTTTAAATAAAAAAAAATCAATACAAAACGCGAGATGAATTGGTATGTAGTCTATACAAAACCTAAATGGGAGAGAAAAGTAGCGGAACAATTAGAGAAAATTGGAATCGAATGCTATTGTCCTTTGATTACACAAATACGTCAGTGGTCGGACAGAAAGAAAAGAATAGAGGTTCCTTTATTCAATTCTTATGTCTTTGTACAGTTGGCGGAGGCGGACAGGAATTTAGTATTTCAATCGAGTGGTGCGGTGCGGTATTTGTTTTGGTTGGGAAAACCTGCAATTGTTAAAGATGAAGAGATTGACGTCATAAAAAAGTGGCTTCATACCCCAAATACGTATGACGTATCGCTAACGACAGTTAAGGTTGGTGATTCTATTGAAGTGGAGTCAGGACCATTTTCGAAACAGAAAGCAATTGTACAAGAGGTAAATAAAACACATTATATTCTGGTTTTGGAATCATTAGGGTGTGTTTTGAAAATGAAGTTAAAGTAAAGCACAGCATTGCATTTTTTTGCTAGTGGTTCTAATAAAATATAGAAATTAAAATGAAAAAAATATTAATTACTGGTGGAGCTGGTTTTATGGGGTCTCATGTTGTCCAACTACCATTGACGTTTTTTTTTAAATAAAAAAATACTTACTAATTTTCTTTTTGCTTGATCAAAAAAGAAACAAAAAAATCAAGTCTTCACTCCCTCGTCGGTCAAATTAGTTTTCGAATACCAAAAGAAAAGAACTCGCTACGCTCAAACAGCTTTTCTTTTTACGTATTTTCAAACATTTGACACTCGAATGCGGAAGTTAAGGACAGTCGACCTTCATAAATAAGAGCAATTCGATTTATAATTGAATAAAAACATGAAAAATTTCATTTTATATTGTTTTTTTGTAAAATAAATTCGGTCAATTCTATTATTCATAAAAAGATAAAATTAAAATGAAAAATATATTAATTACCGGTGGAGCTGGTTTTATGAGGTCTCATGTTGTCCAACTACCATTGACGTTTTTTTTTTAAAATAAAAAATTACTTACTAATTTTCTTTTTTGCTTGATCAAAAAAAGAAACAAAAAAATCAAGTCTTCACTCCCTCGTCGGTCAAATTAGTTTTCGAATACTAAAAGAAAAGAACTCGCTACGCTCAAACAGCTTTTCTTTTTACGTATTTTTCAAACATTTGACGCTCGACTGCGGAAGTTAAGGACAGTCGACCTTCATAAATAAGAGCAGTTCGATTTATAATTGATTAAAAACATAAAAAATGTCATTTTATATTGTTTTTTTGTAAAATAAATTCGGTCAATTCTATTATTCATAAAAAGATAAAATTAAAATGAAAAAAATATTAATTACCGGTGGAGCCGGTTTTATTGGGTCTCATGTGGTCCGACTTTTTGTTACTAAATACAGCGAATATCAAATTTATAATCTGGATGCACTGACATATGCCGGGAATTTGGAAAATCTTGCGGACATTGAAAATTCGGAAAATTATACTTTTATAAAAGGGGATATAACTGATGAAAGTTTTATAACAAATTTGTTTGAAAAATATCAGTTTGACGGAGTGATTCATCTTGCTGCTGAATCTCATGTTGACCGCTCCATAGAAGATCCTATGGCATTTGTCAAAACCAATGTGATTGGGACTGTTAATTTGCTCAACGCAGCCAGAAAGCTATGGGCTAACAATGCCGAAGGAAAACGATTTTATCATATTAGCACGGATGAGGTATATGGTTCTTTGGGAGCGGAGGGTTTATTTACAGAGACCACTCCCTACGATCCTAATTCTCCTTACTCGGCTTCAAAGGCGAGTTCAGATCATTTTGTCCGAGCTTACGGGGAAACTTACGGTTTGCCTTATGTACTGACAAATTGTTCCAATAATTATGGACCCAATCATTTTCCTGAAAAGCTGATTCCGTTATTCATCAACAACATTATTACCAATAAACCATTGCCCGTTTATGGTGACGGGAATTACACCCGGGATTGGTTATTTGTTGTAGATCACGCCAGAGCAATAGATTTGGTTTTTCATGAAGGATTAAATCATGAAACCTATAATATTGGCGGTTTTAATGAATGGAAAAATATTGACTTGGTGCAATTATTATGTTCCATTATGGATAATAAATTGGGTAGAGAAGCAGGTAAATCGGCCGAGTTAATTACTTATGTAAAAGACAGGCCGGGACATGATTTACGTTATGCTATTGATGCTTCTAAAATAAACAAAAAATTAGGTTGGGAACCTTCAGTGACTTTTGAGCAAGGCTTAGAAATTACGGTGAATTGGTACCTAAACAATCCCGATTGGTTGAATAATGTGACCACTGGGGCGTACGCGACTTATTATAAAAAGCAGTATTTGAAATAGTTTCTATTTTTAGCCTGGGTTCGATTAATAATTTACGGTCTATTAAAATTTGAAGCACACCTACAAGGTTTCAAAAACCTTGTAGGTGTGCTTAGATTACTTTTGCAATACCTACAAGGTCAAAAGAGACCTTGCAGGATAATCCCAAACCTCTCGTCGCTGATGGACAGTAACATTGTGTTAAATGATTTTTAGTTTTGGATGTATTAAACTTTATAAAATAAGTTATAAAGAGGTAGTTTATACCTTATTTTTTTAAATTTTAAGTCACCTAATTAGGTGATTTTTTTTTGAATATTAAACAGTACGGTCGTTGTTTTTAACTGACTGTCAATGTTTTGTGGGTTTTATTTTTTTCTTTAACACTGTTTTAGTATTTCAAGGCGTAAATAGTATTAAATAAACCGACATATTGTAACTATCTTTGCCGGCTTAAATTATTATGGTTTCGACTCATTCCTGTGAGTTTGAATTGCGAAGCGGTGGGTTAAAATTAACAATCGTTAATTAAAATTGTTTTAAAAATGAATTCCAATATAAAAATAGCAGTAATTGGTTTGGGTTATGTGGGTTTACCATTGGCACGCTTGTTTGCAACCAAGCACGTTGTTATAGGATTTGATATCAATCAGTCCAGAGTGGCTTCATTGAAAACAGGCACAGATACAACCTTTGAAGTAGCCGATGCCGTATTGCAAAAAGTACTGCTCGATAAACCCGGTGATGCTATTGGTTTGTATTGTACTTCCCTTCTAACTGATATTGCCGACTGTAATTATTATATTGTAACCGTCCCAACACCAGTTGATAAAAATAATCGCCCTGATTTAACCCCATTATATAAGTCGAGTGAAGCAATAGGTGCCGTTTTGAAAAAAGGGGATATCGTTATTTATGAATCTACCGTTTATCCCGGTGTCACCGAGGAAGAATGTGTACCCGTGTTGGAACGAGTTTCCGGACTACAATTTAATGTTGATTTCTTTGCGGGGTATTCCCCGGAGCGAATCAATCCCGGAGATAAAGAACATACGGTAGAGAAGATTCTGAAAGTGACTTCAGGTTCCACTCCAGAGATAGGAATCAAAGTAAATGAATTATATAAATCCGTTATTACCGCAGGAACGCATTTGGCTCCTTCGATAAAAGTGGCTGAGGCCGCCAAAGTAATCGAAAACTCACAGCGCGATATCAATATAGCGTTTGTAAATGAATTGGCCAAGATATTTAATTTAATGAATATTGACACCCATGCCGTTTTGGAAGCTGCAAGTACCAAATGGAATTTCTTGCCTTTTAAGCCCGGATTAGTTGGTGGACATTGCATTGGGGTCGATCCATATTATTTGGCGCAACGTGCCCAGGAATTTGGCTACCATCCCGAAATTATTTTGGCAGGGAGACGATTGAATGATAGCATGGGTGATTATGTTGCTTCGCAAGTGGTAAAAGGGATGATAAAAAAAGGAATTTCAGTGAATGGAGCCTCGCTCTTGATGCTTGGGATTACTTTCAAGGAAAACTGTCCGGATGTTCGCAACACCAAAATTGTGGATGTCATAGCCGCTTTAACGGATTACGGTATCACCGTAACTATTTATGATCCTATGGCTAATCCTGAAGCTGTCAAAAAAGAATACAAATTAGTCACTACAAATACGGTTCCCAATCAAAAATTTGATGCGGTCGTTCTAGGCGTTGCACATGCTGCGTTTTTAGATATGGATTTATCGAAATTGCAAAATACGACCAGCCTGTTGTATGATGTAAAAGGAGTTTTGGGGGATAATGTGGACGGTAGATTATAGTTTTTATTTTTAAATAATAAAATCCAAAATTATGAAAATTGGTATAACATTCAGTGCATTTGACTTGCTGCATGCCGGACATATTAAAATGCTGGAAGATGCTAAAAGACAATGTGATTATTTAATTGCCGCTTTGCAAACAGATCCTACCATTGACCGTCCTGAAAAGAACAGGCCAACCCAATCAGTTGTGGAACGTTACATTCAACTTAAGGGGTGTAAACATGTGGATGAAATAGTCCCTTATGCAACGGAACAGGATTTAGAAGATATTTTACGCTCTTTCAAAATTGATGTGCGTATTATAGGTGATGAATACAAAGATGAAAATTTTACCGGACGCAGTTATTGTGAGGAAAAAGGAATCGCTTTGCATTTCAATACCCGAGACCACCGTTTTTCCAGCAGCAGTCTTCGCAGGGAAGTTATGGAGAAGGAAAACAATAAGAATATTCTTTAGTTCTAATCGTTGACTGTTTGCCGTTGATTGTCCATCGATGGAAGAATAACAATTTTCGTTTTTCAAACGAACAACGAATTAGGAATGAAAAATGGAAATTGCTTAAACCGACATGAAGTATAACTTCAAAATTCGTTATTGAGCATTCAACATTCAACATTTTTTTATTTGAACATTGAACATCGAGGTAGGAATAGTTAACGTCAAAATTGCTTGTAAAGCTGTTAAGTAAAACTTCAAAATTCGTTATTGAGCATTCAACATTGAACATTTTTTTATTTGAACATTGAACATCGAGATAGGAATAGTTAACGTCAAAATTGCTTGTAAAGCTGTTAAGTAAAACTTCAAAATTCGTTATTGAGCATTCAACATTGAACATTTTTTTATTTGAACATTGAACATCGAGGTAGGAATAGTTAACGTCAAAATTGCTTGTAAAGCTGTTAAGTAAAACTTCAAAATTCGTTATTGAGCATTCAACATTGAACATTTTTT